>NZ_JAGGPD010000061.1 GCF_018613995.1 Microbacterium sp. ISL-103
CGCCGGCCAGCATCCCGTTGGTGTTCTTCACCGTTCCCGCACCGGGCAGATCGACCGACGGGGTTCCGACGATCCCTGCGAACACGGGATTCTGCATCGCCACCTCGGCGAGGGCCACGAGAGACTCCGGGGTCGCCGTGTTGCGGTCATCGAAGCCCGACGGCGTCGCGATGGTGATGCCGTCGAGTCCGCGATCGCCCAGCCACGTCGCCGCCGCCGAAGCGAATGCGGTGTCCGAGCCCCAGATCTCATCCGAGAGCCGGTCGATGTAGTTGTTCGCCGATCCCAGAAGGATTCCCTGCAGCATCTGATACTCGGTGAGCACGCCGTCGACGGGGACGTCGAGGGCTGACTGATCCGATCGGCGATAGTCCCAGTACTCCACCGAGTCCGACCACGTGAAGGAGAACTCCGGGCCCTGCTCGCCCACCGCGAGCGGCATGCGATCGAGCACCATCATGCTCGAGACGACCTTCGTGACGCTCGCGATCGCGGCCGCATCGAGAGACGACGACGTGGTGCCGATGCCGCCGATGCCCACGGCCGCGCTTCCCTGCGACGGCCACGTGACGACGGCCGCAGGTGAGGCGGCGGGCGTGAACTCGGCCGCCTGCACGGTCGGGGCCACCTCGTGCAGCGGCCAGAGCATGGTCGTGCCCGCGTAGGTGGCGAGGAACGCGACGAGCGCACCGAGAGGCACGAGGATGCCGGGGCGCAGGATCGCCGGACGCAGATGCGCATCCTTCAGCAGGGGTCCGCCACCCGCCGCGTCGGGCTCGTCGTCCAGTGACAGGATCGTCGTGTGCTGCGCGACGGCCACCGGGTCGACCCAGGTGAGCGGGGTTCCGCCGCTTTCCGCCTCCGCCCACTGGGCGTCCGGGGTCGCGTCCTCGGCGAGGAGATCGTCGGTGAGGGGATCGCGGGAGGGCTCGTCATCCGTCACTCTGTCGGTCGGCGCCTCGTCGTCCGTTGAGACATCGTGCGCCACCGCATCTGCCGCAGCGTCGTCGCCCGCAGCGTCGTCGCCCGATGGCGCGTCGCCCGATGGCGCGTCGGGGGCAGTGGCCTCGGCGGAGTCAGGAGCGGTCACCTCCTCACGGTACCGAACTCGCGACGGGATGCGCGGCGCTGCAACAGGAGCAGACGGGAGTGTCGGCACTGGGTAAGATCGTCAGAACAACCACGGGAGGCCGGCGAGCCGGGCTGAGAGGGAGCGAATCGCGCTTCGACCGTCGAACCTGATCTGGGTCATGCCAGCGCAGGGAGGAGCTACTGATGAGTACATCCACGTCCGGATCCACCACGGGATCGGCATCCGCCGCACAGGCGTCGAAGGGCCTCGGTCGCCCGGAACTCTGGCGCTGGAGGGTCGTCGACATCGTCGTCGCCAGCGTCATCGCCGTCGCCTGCGCGCTGGTCTTCCTGCTCTGGAACGTCGGCTACGAGGTGCCGAGCAGCATCCTCACCCCGCTGCTTCCCGGTGTGCAGGGTCTGCTCGCCGGCCCGTGGCTGATCGCCGGGGTGCTCGGCGGTCTGATCATCCGCAAGCCGGGTGCCGCTCTGTACACCGAGCTGGTCGCCGCGATCATCTCGGCGCTGGTCGGCAATGCGTGGGGCCCGCTCACGATCGTCTCGGGCCTCGTGCAGGGGCTCGGTGCCGAGCTGATCTTCCTGGTCTTCCTCTACGGCGTCTGGCGGCTGCCCGTCGCGATGCTGGCCGGTGCCGGCGCGGGACTCGCGTGCGGCATCAACGACCGCATCCTCTGGTACGCCGGTGCCGACACTCTCTTCACCACGGTGTACATCGTCTCGACGACCATCTCGGGGGCGGTCATCGCGGGCCTCGGTGCCTGGCTGATCGCGCGAGGGCTCGCGGCGACGGGTGCTCTCGGCCGGTTCGCGGCCGGCCGCGAGGTCACCGCACGGGTGTGACCGCAGTCACGGGTCCCGCCACCCTCGAAGCCCGCGGCTGGGGGTGGCGGTACGCGACGCGGCTGCGGTGGGCCGTGCGCGAGGTCGATCTGCGCATCGAACCGGGCGAGCGGGTGCTGCTGCTCGGTGCCTCGGGCTCAGGCAAGTCGACCCTGCTGCAGGGATTCGGCGGCGTGCTGGGCGGCGCGGACGAGGGTGAGACCC
>NZ_JAGGPD010000062.1 GCF_018613995.1 Microbacterium sp. ISL-103
CGGCGAACCAGAGAGCGATCAGCGAATCGGCGCTATCGATGACGGCGAGCTCGATGTCGAGCCAGGCACCCTCGACGAGGCGGATCAGCATCGCCACGACAAGCAGCGGCAGACCGATCCCCAGACCGATCCACGACAGCACTTCGCCGACCAGCGCGAAGGTGTCGAGGGCCTGCATTCCTCCATCGTACGGATGCGGAGTCGCGCCTCAGAGCTCCCACTCGCTGAACGGTAGCTCCCACGGGCCGCGGTCGGGCTCGAAGTGTCCGGGCTTCTCGACCGCGATCATCACTCGCGTCGTCGATCGGATGAGGACGCTGACCGTCTGATCCATACCGGCGAGAGTGACGAATGCCGGCGGTGCCGAGGCCGCCTCTTCGATCCTGGCCATGACCTCGCTGAGGGGCTGGTCGTCGCGAAGGAGTATGTTCCTGCCGTCGATCTCGATGTGCGTGCTCACAGGTTCTCCTTCCGATCGCGGCCGACGCTAATCGCCACCGGGGGAGTGCGCCGAGGGCCTTGCGCCCGAGGCGAGCAGCGGTTACGGGCTCACCGCTCGTCGAGGACGCTGCGGAGCTTCACCGCGAACGCCTCGGGCTGGCCGGCATACCCGAACTCACCGCCCACGAACCCGCCGTGGTGGCTGGGGAAGACGGTGGGCTGCTGTCCGAGACGCTCCGCGAGGGCGAACGCCGTGCGCCCGGTGTAGACCTTCAGCGATTCCTCGCCGACGGCGACCACGATCCGCGTCTGGGCGGCCTTCAACGCCTCGATGTCCGGTTCGTAGAGCGGCACCGCCCACGACCTGTCCGACAGCAGCGGGTCGTCGCGTGAGCCGTCGTCTTGCGTCGGCATGCCGAACGCCGCCGGGTCTGGCACCGGCTGGGCGAAGTACTCCTCGGTGATCTCCCCCTCCCACGATGTCAGCGCGATGAACGCCGCCATGCCGGCGCCCCATCCCTTGTCGGTGTACACCCGTGTGTACGCCACGCGGGCGCGGTGCACGGCATCCGCATCGGGCAGCACCGCATCGATCGGCGGCTCGTGCGCGACCAGGGTGGCGACATCGTGCGGGTGGGCAGTGACGAGCGCGAGCGCGCTCACCGCGCCGCCGCTGCTGGCGAGCATGTCGACCGGGCCGACGCCGAGCGCGTCGATGAGGGCGTGCAGATCCTCGGCCTGCGTGGCGGGCTCGTTCGTGACCCCGCCATCCTTCCGTCTGCTGCGGCCGAGGCCGCGCGGATCGTAGGTCACGACGGTGCGGTCGGCGAACAGCGGCACCTGAGCCTGGAACCCGCTCGCATCCATCGGCTGCCCGAGCATCATCAGCGGTGGGCGGCCGTCTGCGGTGGGCAGGGGGCCGTGCACGTCGTAGACCAGATCGACCTCCGCCAGCTCGAGGGTGTGCTGCGTCATGGGAGCCTCCGATGTCGGCGATGTCCCTGGATGCTACGACGCCTCGCAGCAGCGCGCCACCGTCTGGGTCGATCGGGGCCGACGGATAGTGTGGCGACCATGGAGGATCCGGCCGACATTCCCGCATCCACCCCGATGGACTCCTGGTTCGACGCCCTCAGTCAGCCCACGGGGTCTCCTGGCGGCGGCGCCGCGTCGGGCGTGATGCTCGCCATCGCGGCGTCGCTGATGGGGATGGTCGCGGGCTACACCCCCGACGACCGGCGGGCATCGGCGTCGGTCGCACGTCTGGCGCGTCGCCGCGCCGAGGCTCTGCAGGCGGTCGAGGAAGACGGTGTCGTCTCCGCGCACTTCGGAGCCGCTCTCGCCCTGTCGGCAGACGATCCGTCGCGTGATGAGCGCGTCAGCGATGCCGCGGTCGAGGCGGCGGGCTCGGCCGCACAGGTCGGGGCGGTGGGGCTCGCGATGCTGTCGGATCTGCGGATGCTCGTCGAGGCGGGCAACCCGCACATCGCCGTCGACCTCGCCGTCGCCGCGGAGGCGCTTCTGGCAGGTCACACCGGCGCATCGCTCAACGTGCGCGCGAACCTGCAGATCGCACGCAGGCACGGGGCTCCGTCGTCGCGGCTGACGACCCTCGACGCGGAGGTCGTGCGCCTGGCGGATGCTCGGCGAGAGATCGCCCAGATCGTCGAAGAGCTCTCGGCGCGGCTGGACTGACCTCGCCACGGCTGCTCGCCCGGTCACCCAGGGGTGAAAACCGGGGGTGATTTTCGCGGCGTTCGCCGGTCGTGGCCTCACGCGGACCGCAGGCTTACGGAGGCCCGAAGCGAGCGCTCACCATCTGTCAGCGCCCTGCGAATGCCGCCGAGGGGGCGGCGGGCCCCGACTGCGCGAGTGCGCGTCGGATGCGACAAGGGGAGAGCAGTCGTGATATTTCGTGGTGCGCGAAAGCGCCATCAATCGCCCGTGACCGAGCCGGTGGCGCCGGGTCGGCGCATCATGCGCAAGTTCGTGAGCGGCATGGTCAGCGCGGCTGTCGTCGCGTCGTCGATGATCTTCGTCGGAGGAACGATCACGGCCGCACCCGCGGCCGCGGCAGACCCGTTCCTGTGTACGCCCGATGCGGTCTTCGTGCAGAGCTCGACGGAGATCCGCCAGTTCGCGGTGACCGAGGGCGGCGCCCAGGGCAACGGAGGGACGCTCGGCGGCGCGGGCTTCGGCACCGGGCACTCCGACAACGGTCTGGGCATCTCGTCCGGCGGTCGGTTCGCGTACACGGTCACGAACAGCTCGTCGAACAAGGTGCTGGCCAAGTACGACCGCGTCACGGAAGAGACGACCCGCACGCCGTTCACGTTGAGCTCGGCCGTGCTGCGCGGTGCCGTCAACCCGGTCACCGGCGTCTACTACTTCGCCAGCAGCACGGCGAACAACGCCATCGCCCTGTACGCGTGGAACGAGAGCGTCAGCCCGCAGACCTACGTGCAGGTCGGCACGCTGCGCCCGACGACGGGCAGCAGCGCGTTCGGCGCGAACGGCGACATGGCCTTCAGCGCGTCGGGTCAGCTGGTGCTCGTCGCAGACCAGTACATCTACTCGGCCGACCTTCCTGACACGCTCGAGTCGAGCACGGCCACCATCGGCGCCAAGCTGGTGCACGACATGGGCGCCGGCGTGCAGGGAAACGGCATCGCGTTCGGAAACCTGGGCCACATCTTCGTCTCCGCCTCGGGCGGCGGAAACCGCATCATCGAGGTCGACCTTCCGCGCGGCGTGACGGTGAACAGCACCTCGCTCGGAAGCTTCTCGCCGACCGACATGTCGAGCTGCACGTTCCCCAACACGCTCAGCCTCAAGAAGGATGTGCCCGAGGGTCGCCACGCGTCGACGGACCAGTTCGGGCTCTCGATCCAGTCCCCGGCGGGGTACAGCGTCGCGCAGACCACGGCGACGACGACCGGCGATGCACCCGGCCTGCAGCCGGACTACGCAGGGCCGGTCTTCACGAACCAGGGTGACACGTTCGCCCTGGCCGAGACGGCCGCAGGAACCACGGATCTCGACGGCTACGACGCCTCGCTCGTCTGCGAGCAGATCAACGCCGATGGATCCACGACCCCGGTCGCGGTGAGCGCGACGAACGAGGTCGTTCAGCCGGCGGGTGCTCTCGGCACCGATGTGACCTGCACCTTCTCGAACGTGCGACTCGCCCCGGGACTCGCCCTGACCAAGACCGCCGACCCCGCAGACGGCGCGGCAGTTCACGCCGGACAGCGGATCACCTATGTGGTGCAGGCGGAGAACACCGGCAACACGGCACTCGAGGAGGTCGAGGTCGCCGACGACCTGAGCGGTGTGCTCGCGTTCGCCGAATACCAGAACGACGTCATCACCTCGATCGACGACGTCCAGGTCACGTCGGGGGCGGCCACCGTCACCGGCGACGACCTCGCCTGGTCGGGCATCCTTCAGCCGGGTCAGGTGCTGACCGTCCGCTACTCGGTGATCGTGAACGACGACGTCGAGGGCGAGACCATCGCCAACAGCGTCACCGCCTCGGGCACGCCCCCGGACGGCGAGCCAATCGTGCCGCCCGCCGTCACGACCCAGCATCCTGTCGCCGGCTTCACCCTCATCAAGACCGCCGACCCGCGCTCGGGCTCGGTGGTGCAGCCGGGCGACGTCATCGAATACACGCTCACGGGCACCAACACCGGCGAGACGACCCTGGCGCCGGCCGCCATCACTGACGACCTCCCGGGTGTGTTCGCGCACGCCCAGTACGCGGACGACCTCACGACCGCGACCGACGGCGTCGAGCTGACCACCGGCGGTGCCATGCTCTCGGGCACCGACCTCACCTGGACCGGCACGCTGCAGGCCGGACAGATCGTGACGATCACCTACTCGGTGATCGTCGACGACGAGGCCTCGGGCGTGGTCCTCGCCAACACGGCGTCCGGATCGGCCACACCGACCACTCCGAACCCCTCCGACCCGACCGGCGCGCCGCTCACGGGCGACCCGATCGTTCCGCCCGCCGTATCGACCGAGCACCCGGTGATCGGCTCGGGCTTCACGGTCAGCAAGTCGGCCGACCCCGCAACCGGCACCGCCGTCGATCCCGGCAGTGTGATCGAGTACACCGTGATCGGGACGAACACGGGCGACACCGTGCTCGATCCGGCGCAGATCTCGGACGACCTCTCGGGTGTGCTGTCCGCGGCGTCGTACAACGGCGATGTCGACGCCACGCGCGGTGACGCCGAGGTGGCCGACAGCGCCCTCGCATGGACCGGAACCCTCGCCCCGGGGCAGAACGTCGTCATCACCTACTCGGTGACGATCGACGCGAACGCCGGCGGCGAGACCGTCACGAACACGGCGAGGGGTGCGGCCACTCCGCGCATCCCGGTCGACCCGAGGGATCCTGCGAGCCCGACGACGCCCGGCGCGCAGATCGTGCCGCCGGCGTCGGTGACCGAGCATCGGGTCGACGAGCCCGGCTTCGAGTTCTCGAAGACCGTCGACCCGGCATCCGGCACCGCGGTCGACCCCGGTGACGTCGTCACCTACGTTCTCACCGGCGTCAACACCGGCGAGACGGCGCTCGACCCGGTCGCGATCGTCGACGACCTCTCGGGCGTGCTCGCGGACTCGTCGCTCACCGGCGACATCGTCGCGACGATCGACGGCTCGGCGACCTCTTCCGCCACGATCGAGGGCGACGAGCTCTCGTGGACGGGTGCGCTCGCCGTGGGTCAGACCGTGACGATCACCTACTCGGTGACGGTGGGAGCGGATGCCGCGGGCGATGTGCTCGAGAACTCCGCGACCGCCACGGCCACGCCCCCGGGCGGGCAGGAGATCACCCCTCCGGTCGAGTCGACCTCGAACCCCGTGAACCTTCCCGGGTTCTCGGTGTCGAAGAGCGTGTCGCCCGCCTCGGGCACGGCCGTCGACCCCGGCAGCGTCGTCACCTACACGGTGACCGGCGTCAACACGGGCGAGACCGCGCTCGCCCCGGTCGAGATCGTCGACGACCTGACCGGCGTGCTCGCGCACGCAGACGTCACCGTCGACCCGGTGGCCCTCGTCGACGGGGAATCGGCAGACGCTCCCGTGCTCGCCGACGGGCAGCTGACCTGGACCGGTCCGTTGCAGGTCGGGCAGTCGGTCGCGATCACCTACTCGGTGACCGTGCACGCCGACGCCGGTGGCGACACCCTCGAGAACTCGGTGACCGGCAGCGCGACCCCTCCGGGAGACGTGCCGCCGATCGAGACGCCTCCGGCGGTCACGGTGAACCCGGTCAACGAGCCCGGCTTCGAACTCGTGAAGACCGCGGACCCGGCCTCGGGCACGCGCGTCGATCCCGGCAGCGTCATCACCTACACGGTGACGGGGATCAACACGGGCGAGACCAGGCTCGACCCCGTGGTGATCGGTGACGATCTGTCGGGCGTCCTCGCTCATGCCGAGTACAACGGCGACGTGGTCGCGACCGTCGGGGGAGTGGCGGTCACGGCTCCGGTCGTGCAGGAAGGCGAGCTCTCATGGCAGGGCTCGCTCGCGATCGGCGAGCGCGTCGACATCACCTACTCGGTGACCGTCGACGGCGATGCGGGCGGTCAGACGATCGCCAACGTCGCCGAAGGCAGCGCCGTCGGCCCCGGCGGTGGCGAGATCACTCCGCCTTCTGCGGCGACGGAGCACCGGGTGGGGACTCCCGGGTTCTCCTTCGCGAAGACGGCGGATGTCGACTCGCAGACCGCGGTGGCGATCGGCAGTGTGCTCACCTACACCCTCACGGGCGTCAACACGGGTGAGACCGACCTCGAGGGGGTCGTCATCACGGATGACCTCGGCAAGGTGCTCGACCACGCGACGCTCACGGGTGACGTGGTCGCGATGGTCGGCGATCGCGTGGTCGCGGCCCCCGTGGTGACGGGCGACCACATGCGGTGGACGGGGAACCTCGCCGAGGGCGAGACCGTGACGATCACCTACGCGGTGACGGTCGATGCGGACGCCGCCGGCGTCACGCTCGAGAACGTGGCGACGGCAGCGGCGACGGGCCCGGGCGGCGAGCCGCTCACGACCCTCGAGGGTGCGACCGCGCAGCCTGTCCAGACGCCGCTGGCGATCACGGGAGGTCAGCTCGCACCCTGGGTGCTGGTGCTCGCGCTGACCCTGCTCCTGGGGGGAGCAGCGCTCCTGATCCTGCGTCGACGCGCAGCGATCGGCTGAGCCGCCCGCACGACGAGAGGCCCTCGGCTCCTGCATCGCGCAGGGGCCGGGGGCCTCGTGCTGTCGCGAAGCAGGACCTGCCACAGCCGATCGCTCAGCGGTCGGCGAGAAGGTCGTGCTTCGCGGCCTGCTCCAGCGCCTCGAGACGATTTCGCGCATCGAGCTTGCGATAGATGCTGCGCAGCTGCGTCTTCAGCGTGTTCTGCGAGACGTTCAGGTCGGCGGCGATCGATTGCAGCGAGGCTCCCGAGGTGAGAGCGTGCAGCACGACGCGCTCGCGAGACGAGAGACGCGGGCGATCAGAGGTGGCGGGAAGGACCGCGGTGCCGAGGTGTCGCCGGATGCCGTGGGATGCCAGGGCCTCGCGCAGGAACTCGTTGTCGTCGGGGTCGAACAGTGCGATCGGCGTCGTCAGCTCCCGCTCGTCGAGCCGGATGCCGAGGGCCTCCGCCGTTCTCTGGGCGGCGGTTCCACCGGCGGTGCGTCGCAGGGCGGCGACCTGCACGGCTGCGGCCTCCGCACGGTGCCGTGCCGTCTGCGGCTCCTGTCGTGCCTGCGCCAGCATCCGGGCCGCCTCCGACGCCTCGCCCTCGACGACCGCAAGGCGCGCACGTTCGACGAGAGTGCCGAAGTCGTCCGGCTTGGCGTCGTGGCGCAGCGTCTCGCGGGCCGCGGCCACGTCGCCGACGGCGAGATGCAGCAGGGCGCGCGAACGGCTGAGCAGGTGTCGCGCGTGAGCGCTTCCCGCCTCGCGCCCGCGCATCCGCCGCAGCGACTCGAGCTGTTCGAGCCCCGCCGCCGCTCGTCCCTCATGCAGTGCGACCCAGGCCTCGGTGATGCCCATCGTGGCCCAGTGCTCGCTGGTCGAGCGATGAGGGCCGAAGACGCGGATGTGCTCGCGCGCGGCCCCCACGTCGCCGTCCTCGATGGCGAGCAGAGCCTCGGCGACGCGGTAGAAGGTGCCTCGGTAGCCGTCGAGCTGCGCCTGATCCCATGAGCTCTCGCGGATCAACTCGGCATAGTGCCGGGCTTCGGGCATGTCGCCGTTCAGTGCGTGGATGCCGCTGAGCAGCGAGATGCTGTGGAACGCCGTGCTCAGGTCACGCGATGCGGCCATCGACGCGGCGTTCTCGAAGCACTCGATCGCGGCATCCTCGCGCCCGCCGTAGTAGAGCGAGATGCCGAGGTGGGTGCACAGCAGCGGCATCTCGAGGGCATACGGCTCCCAGACAGATTCGGCCGTCTCCCGGTACAGGTTCAGTGCCCGGGTGGCCACCTGAGCCGCGCGCTCCGACATGCCGATGAGCCGCAGGGCGGCGCTCTCGGCCGCCCAGATGAAGACGCGCTCGGTCGGCGCCAGGCCGTTGCGGCGGGAGTTCGCCGCCGAGATCGCGACCCGCATCAGCTGCAGGCCTCGCAGGCGCCTAAGCCTGCTGGCGTTGTAGCAGATGGCCAGCAGCATGGCGATGAGCGGCTGGTCTCTGAGCCTCGCGACCGGCAGCCCGCGCAGCAACCGCACGGCTTCGGGGCCGTGGCGGTCGAGCAGCCGGCTCCACCCCGACATGATCACGTGCGACGCGAGGGGAAGGTCGTCGTGCTCGACGGCGAGCTGCAGAGCATCCATCGGCGCCCGCCGTTGCAGCGCACCCTCGACCGTCACACGCAGGAGGCGTGGGATCTCGGCGGCGTGCGACCGCACCAGCTCGTGGCGCAGCAGCGTGCGGATGACGGGCGAGAACGAGAACAGGCTGTCGGCCGTCCAGCTGCCGAAGCCGAACGTCTCTGCGTCGTCGAGGATGCGTTCGATGTCCTCCGCTCCCGTCAGCGCGCGCGCGGAAGCGAGATCGACCGCGCCGGCGATGCTGAGCCGCACCAGCGCCGTGAGTGCCGCGGCGCTGACGCCGGAGCGCTCGAGCCGGGCCTGCATGTACTCCTCGACCGCCGGCGAGGCGGCCTCGACCAGCCGCGACGGATCGCCGGACACGGTCTGCTTCGACGCGGCGTGGATCAGGGCGGGGAACCCACCTGTCGCCGCACGGATCTCGCCCGCGGCGGCGTCATCGACACCCAGCGCCCTGGAAATCTCATCGACGTCGAAGAGCAGATCGTCCGGACCGATCAGCGTGCGGTCGATCACCAGGTTCAGCCCGTCGCCGTCGAAGGCGCTGCGCCGACTCGTCGCGGCGATGAGTCGTGCCCTCGGCGCGGCGGAGATCGTGCGGCACACGTCGAAGACGGCCTCGCGTTCCAGGTCGGCCGCATCGTCGAGCACCAGGGCGATCGGATGCTCGGCGTCGTCCAGGCTCTGAGCGACGGCGGCCCACGGGGTGGGGGAGTCCGCTGCATCCGTCGGTGCGAGCCCGCCGCGCGAAAGCGCTCGCAGCACGCCTCGGGCGAGCGACGCGCTCGATCCGTCGGCAACCGGCGGGATCCACACGACCGTCGAATCGGAGGTACGCGCCCACTCGGCCATCGCGACGGTCTTGCCCATGCCCGATGCCCCACGGAGCAGCGTCAGTGCATCGTCGTTCTGCAGAGCGGCGACCAGTCGGGGGCGGGAGATGACGTCCTGCGGCACGCGTGGTGCATCCGAGCGCGTGGGCGCCGCGAATCCCTGCATCGGTTCCTCCCCCGGATCGTGTGCATACCTACGATATGCCGAAACACCGGTGCCAGGAGCGGGGAAGGCCCGAGGGCGTCCCGTCTCGCAACCCGGTCGAGGACGGGGCGCCGCGCCGTGCGGTTCTAGGCTGGAGGGATGCACGAGGCCCGGCCGAACACCGCGAAGCGGACGCCCACCAGTGCACTGCTCATCGCCGTGGCCTTCGGCGCCGTGCAGGCGCTGCTCTTCGCGATGGTCGTGCCGCTCACGACCGTGCTCGCGGTGTCATCCCCGCCCGCGTACGCGCTCGTCGCGGCGGTGCACACGGCGATGCCGCTGCTCGCGCGAGTCGTCACCCGCACGCCGGGCATGGCGACGCTCGCGGCGTTCGTCACCGGTGTGCTGATCTCGGCGATCGCACCGATCGGTCTGCTGGCGCTCGTGCCCATGCTCTGCGCAGCGGTCACTCTCGATCTCGTGCTGCCGCTGCGCCGGGGCACCGCACCCCGTTCGGCGCGCATCCTTCTCGCAGCCGCTGCCGCGGGTGTCGCCCTCTTCCTCGTCGCGCTGCCGGTGTTCTCGCCCGATCACCTGGTTCCGGGCGTCCTGCTGGCGACGCTCGCCGCGCGGATCGTCGGTGAACTCGCAGTGGGCGCGGCCGTCATCGGCATCCGGCGTCTGCTCATGCGCTCAGGCGTCGCGCGCTAGGCGTTGCCGACCCGACGGTACCCGTCACCGTGGGGCTCGACGGCGCCGCCCTCGACGAAGGCGTCTATCCAGCCGCCCATCGGCCACTCGCCCCAGCGCTCGGCGAACAGAGCTCCGTTGCGCAGGATGTCGTCGAGGTGACGCCAGGGCGGAGACCCGGCCGGGTGCCACTGGTGGTAGGCGTGCGCGCCGCCGACCCACTGCAGTCCGATGCCGAGCGATCGGGCTCGTCGTCCGAGGTCGGTGTCTTCCGCGCCATACCCCTCGTACACCTCGTCGAATCCGCCGAGAAGCGTCCAGGTCGCCGGTGTCACCGCGAACGAGAGCGACCAGAACAGGTCGAACTGGTCGTCGGTCGCTGGCACGACCGCTCCTTCCGGCGGCAGAGGTCGTACCGGATGCGGGCGGGTCTGGGCGTCGAGATCGAGCGGCGTCGAGGGGCGCTGCACGCTCTCGAGATAGGTCACCGGCCCGCAGAGCAGGTCGCCCGGATGGGTGCGCGCGGCCTCGACGTACCTCTGCAGCAGTGCGGTGCCGGGCAGGCAGTCCACGTCGAGGAACACCAGCAGGTCGACGTCGAGAGTCAGAGCGAGCCGTGCGGCGGCGTTGCGCGCGGCCCCGACCCGCATGCCGTCGCGGCCCGGCGGCACGTGAACCGATGAGACCGCCGGCGGAGCGGGCAGCTCGTCCGCGTCGAGCCAGGCCTCGATCCGCACGATCTCGATATCGGCTGTGGGCAGCTCGCGCAGGAAGCGGCGCTGGCGGTGCAGGTGGTCGAGACGGTTGATCGACGCGGGGGTGATGACGGCGACACGAGTGCTCATGCGCTCACCTCGTCGATCGCGGCGGCCGCGCGGGCGGCGGCGCCCGTCACCTGCCATCCGCTCCATCGTGGGGTGGATGCGGCTGCACGACGGATGCTCTGCACGACCTCGGCCGGCGACGCATCAGCGCGCACGGTCTCAGCCAGACCCTGCGCGGCCAGGACGCGCGCCGTGGCCTCCTGCTCGTCGAAGGGGCGATCCTGGGCGATGACGACCGCTCGGGCATCGGCCGCGGCGAGGTCGGCGATGCCGTTCTGGCCCGCAGCGCTCACGACGACGGTCGCTCGACACAGCAGTGGCCACACGTCATCGACCCGATCGTCGTCGCCCGCTCCTGCGGTGTCGACCACCCAGCCGTCGGCTGTCAGCAGGTCGATCGTCTCTGTGAGGCGCGGCGCATCGAGGGTGCGGCTGAGGAACAGCACCCGGCGCTCATCGACCGCATCGTCGCCGCGTTCGGGGCGCGGGCGTCCGTCGTAGCGCGACACCGCACCCACTCGACGCACGCGATCGTCACGACCGATGAGCTCGACCGCCTCGATCGTGTCGGGCGCCCACGGGGCCAGGATGAGGTCGGCGAGATCGTAGCCGAGGCGGTGCGG
>NZ_JAGGPD010000666.1 GCF_018613995.1 Microbacterium sp. ISL-103
CGCGACGCATCGAGAAGAACATCACGAGGTAGTCCTGCACGGCGCCGGCGAGAACCACTCCGACGATGATCCAGATGGTGCCGGGGAGGTATCCCATCTGGGCCGCCAGCACAGGGCCGACCAGGGGGCCAGCGCCGGCGATGGCGGCGAAATGATGCCCGAACAGCACTCGACGATCGGTTGCGACGTAGTCCTTCCCGTCGGCCTTGTATTCAGCGGGGGTCGCTCGACGGTCGTTCGGCTTGACCAGATTCCGCTCGATGAACTTCGAATAGAAGCGGTAGAAGACGAGGTAGGTGCAGACGGCCGCGAACACGAACCAGATCGCGTTGACGGTCTCGCCCCGCACGATCGCGAGCATCGTCCAGGCGACCCCGCCCAGCAGCGCGATCGCCGCCCAGAGCACGATCTTCAGCGGCGTCCATCTCGGTTTCTCGTCCACCGCCACCGGCGGAAGCGGGTGTTCGTCGACGGTCTTCGTCGCATCGCTCATAGCGCATCACTCCATCGTCTGCGTTCGATGCCCCGAGCATAATCCGGGCGTCGGCGAGAGGGAATGAGGATCGCCGGGACGTTCCCCTGACATACGACAGCGGATGCCGCGAACGCGCGGCATCCGCTGTCGGGCGGACTCTGGTCAGCTGAGCTCGCTTCCCTCCAGGAGTTCGGTGACGAGTGCGGCGATCGCCGAGCGCTCCGAGCGCATCAGCGTGACGTGGGCGAACAGATCGTGGCCCTTGAGGGTCTCGATCACGCTCGCGATTCCGTCGTGGCGTCCGACGCGGAGATTGTCGCGCTGGCCCACATCGTGCGTGAGGATGACTCGGGAGTTCTGCCCCATGCGGCTGAGCACCGTCAGCAGCACATTGCGTTCGAGCGACTGCGCCTCGTCGACGATCACGAACGCGTCGTGCAGCGAGCGACCGCGGATGTGGGTGAGCGGGAGCACCTCGAGGATGCCCCGTTCGACCACCTCTTCCATGACGTTGCCCGAGACCACCGAACCGAGGGTGTCGAAGACTGCCTGACCCCACGGGCCCATCTTCTCTCCCTGGTCGCCCGGCAGGTAGCCGAGCTCCTGCCCGCCCACGGCGAACAGCGGCCGGAAGACGATGATCTTCTTCTGCTGCTGGCGTTCGAGCACCGCCTCGAGACCGGCGCAGAGACCCAGTGCGGCCTTGCCGGTTCCGGCGCGC
>NZ_JAGGPD010000667.1 GCF_018613995.1 Microbacterium sp. ISL-103
CCCGGGCTGCCTTCACAAGGGATCGCGGCAGTTCCCGAGCAGCTCGCCGCGCACGCACGCGCGGCGGGCGCCGGCATCCGTCTGGGCGCCGGTGCGGAACGCATGTCCGCGTTCCCCGGCGGCATCCGGGTGGACCTGACCGACGGCGACCCCGTCGGCGCCACTCGGGTGGTCGTCGCTGTCGGTCCCGATGCCGTCGCCGATCTCACCGGGCTCGCCCGGCCGGCGACGAACGGTCTGCAGACCTGGTGGTTCGCCGCCACGGATCCTCCGACCACCTCCGCTCTTCTCACGGTCGACGGTCGAGGCCGAGGCCAGGGCCCCGTCGTGAACACCGTCGTGATGACGCACACGGTGCCGTCGTATGCGCCGGCCGGGCGCCACCTCATCGCCGCGACCTGCCTGCTGCCGCATGGCGGCGACCCCGCCGAAGAGAGTGACGTCCGCCGCCACCTGGGTGAGATCTGGGGTGCTGACGTCAGCGCGTGGGAGCTCATCCGACGCGACGACATCGACGACGCGCTCCCGGCGCAGCGGGCGCCTCTGCGCGCACCGCGATCGCCGCGCTACGCCGAGCGCCTGTACATCGCGGGGGACCACCGGGACACGGCATCGATCAACGGCGCGCTCGTGTCCGGAGAACGTGCCGCACGCGCGATCCTGACGGACGCCGGATCGTCGGCACGCGCTGTATCGATTCGCAGCTGACGAGCCTCGCGGTTCGAGATGATGCAGAGACAGCCACCCCGACCCCGCCTCACACGCGCACGCCGTCGCGGATGCCGGCGAGCAGCTTCTCGCCGATACCGGGCACCGACAGCAGATCGTCGACGGACTGGAAGCGCCCGTTCTCGTCCCGCCACGAGATGATGCGCTCAGCGAGCGCCGGACCTATTCGCGGCAGGGTCTCGAGCGCTGCCTGATCGGCGGTGTTCAGGTCGATGAGATCATCGGCGGGCGCGACTGCTCCCGGATCGCCCGCCTCGGCACCGATGGTCGGGACGATGACCTGCTCGCCGTCCGACAGCACTCGCCCGAGGTTGATCGCGGCCAGATCGGCCTCCCCAGTCGTTCCCCCCCCCGCCCCCACC
>NZ_JAGGPD010000063.1 GCF_018613995.1 Microbacterium sp. ISL-103
CGTCCGACGCGATGTCGATCGTGCGCAGCGCGTGCGGCACGGTGGCGATCGGCTTCATGCCGGCGCGCACACGCAGTACGGTGCCGGTCGACATGCCGCCCTCGGTGCCACCTGCGCGGTCGGAGCCACGCGAGATGCCGTCGGTCGTCGCGAAGAGCTCGTCATGCGCTGCTGAGCCGCGGCGGCGGGTGGTCTCGAAGCCGTCTCCGACCTCGACCCCCTTGATCGCCTGGATGCTCATCAGCGCCTGGGCGAGGCGCGCATCCAGCCGGCGATCCCAGTGCACGTGCGAGCCGAGCCCCGGCGGCAGACCGTACGCGAGCACCTCGACGATGCCGCCGAGGGTGTCGCCGTCCTTCTTGGCGTCATCGACCTCTGCGACCATGAGCGCCGAGGTCGCGGCGTCGAAGCAGCGCAGCGGATCGGCGTCCAGTGCATCGACGTCGTCGGGAGTCGGCAGCGCCGATCCCTCCGGCACCCGAACCGGACCGATCGACAGCGTGTGGCTGACGAGACGGATGCCCAGCTCGCCGAGGAAGGATCGGGCGATGGCACCCAGGGCCACGCGAGCGGCGGTCTCGCGTGCGCTGGCACGCTCGAGGATCGGCCGGGCCTCGTCGAAGTCGTACTTCTGCATGCCGACGAGATCGGCGTGACCGGGGCGCGGTCTGGTGAGGGGCGCGCTGCGACCGCGCGACTTGTCGGTGAGCTCGACCGGCTCGGGGCTCATGACCTCGATCCACTTCGGCCACTCGGTGTTGCCGATGCGCAGGGCGATCGGGCTGCCGAGGGTCTTGCCGTGCCGCACGCCACCCGAGATGCTCAGCTCGTCCTGCTCGAACTTCATGCGCGAGCCGCGGCCGTAGCCCAGCTTGCGGCGCGCGAGATCGGCCTGGATCGCCTCGGAGGAGACCGGGACGCCCGAGGGCAGACCCTCCATGACGGCAATGAGTTCTGGGCCGTGGGATTCGCCGGCCGTGAGCACGCGGAGCATTGCTCTAGTCTCCCACGGGTTCCCACCCGGCTCGTGCCGCGTTTCGCCGTGTGGCTAGAGGACCGCGCGCATGGCGGCGATCACCGCGGGTTCGGACGGCAGCGGTGTGTCCTGTTCACCGTGGTGGAAGATACGGATCTGTCGCACGGCCTGTCGCAGCAGCATCCCCTCTCCGGAGAGCGCAGCCCCTCCTGACCAGCCGGCAGCGAGCGACGAGGGCCACGGCGCGTACGCGACGTCGAACAGGGCTCCCCCGCTCGCGCTCAGGCGTGCCACGGTCGCCTCCTCGAGCTCCGTGCCGCCCGGCAGCGTCGCGATCGTGAGATCGACCGGCGCGATCGGCTCGTCGAACGACGCCGCGGACACGGCACTGCCCAGCCGTTCACCCAGCGCGACCAGACCGGCCGCACGCTCGGGGCGACGCGCGCGTACGTCGATCGCCGCGGCGCCGATCTCGACGCTCGCGACCAGAGCGGATGCCGCCGTCGCGCCGGCTCCGAGGATGCGGACGCGGGCGACGTCTCGGATCCCGTGCTCCGCGAGCGCGTCGATGATCCCACCGACGTCGGTGTTGAATCCGCGGCGCCCCTCCGAGAGCAGCAGGGTGTTGACGGCACCTGTGAGATCGGCGTGGCGATCGAGAGCGGTCGCAGCCCTGTGCGCCTGCTCCTTGAGCGGCATCGTCAGCGAGAGCCCCCGCCACGATCCGTCGAGCCCGCCCAGAGCCGCGCCGAACGCCCCCTCGGCGACCTGACGGCGTGTGTACTCCCAATCGAGACCCAGCACGGCATATGCGGCGGCATGCAGCTGAGGTGACTTCGAATGGGCGATCGGGTCTCCCCACACCGCCAGGCGGTGGCGGCTCATCCGGCCGAGCATCCCCCGTCGGGGTTCTCCTGGCACCACTTCTCCCACTTGTCGACGCCCTGGAGGTGCTCCTCGTACGTCACCGAGAACTGCGTCTCTCCGGTGGCGAGGTTGACGGTGACGAAGTACAGCCACGGACCGTCTGCCGGGTGCATCGCGGCATCGATCGCCGCGTCGCTCGAGCTGGCGATCGGGGTGATGGGAAGTCCGGTGTGGAAGTACGTGTTCCAGAGGTTGTCGTCTTCCAGCGCCTCGGCGGAACTCGAGACGACCCCCTCGTGCAGCGAGCCGTAGCCGTACTGCGCGGTGGAGTCCATCTGGAGCTTCATGTCGATGTCGAGGCGGTTCTGGATCACCCGCGATACCTTGGGGAAGTCCGCGGTGAGGCCCTCTCGCTGGATGATCGAGGCGATCGTGAGCACGCGCTGCTCGTCACCCGCCGGCACGCCGGCCGCAGCCAACGACTCCCGCGTTCGATCGACCATGCGCTGGATGACCTGCTCGGCCGTCACACCGGGATCGAACGTGTAGACGGCGGGGAACAACCAGCCCTCGAGACTCTGCGCGTCGACACCGTAGGTCGCAGGGTCGGCGTCCACTGCCGCCTGGAGGTCTTCGATGGGCATCCCCAGCGACTCGGCCATGCCCGGCAGCGAGGACTCGATGGTCGCTCCCTCTCCCACGCTGGCGGAGTTCTCGAGCTTGTTCGCCGGATCCTGCAGCGCCTCGAGAGCAGCCTCGGCGGTCATCTTCTCCTGCAGTCGGTAGATGCCGGGATAGAACGTGACCGAGAGCCCCTCGTCGACGAGATAGTCGTAAAACACCTCGTCGGTGCGCGTCACGCCCGCCTCGTGGAGTGCTGTGGACACAGGTGATCCGGTGTCACCGTCTTTGATCGTCACGAGCACCTCGCCCGTGGCGATTCCCGACTCCCAATCCGCAGGCTCGCCCCAGCCGAGCGCGTCGCTGATCTGGTCGCGATACGTGTTCCACACCCAGACACCACCGGCAGCGATGCCGCCGACCACGGCGAGCACGATGATCAGCGCGACGAGGCAGCCGGTGCGACGCTTCTTCTTCGTGGGAGCGCGGCCTCCGGCATCCTCATCGGAGTGCGCCTGGAAGAGGTCCTCGAGACCGCCGCCTGCGCCGGCCGGGCGGGCGTCGTCGGTCGAGACGGCCGTGTCCGGTGCCGCATCCGATGTGGCGGCCCGCTCACCGGCGACTTCCTCGCGGGCTACCGCCGCGGCAGGAGCGACGGGGACGGCGCGAGTGGACAGGTCTTCCGGCTCGGACGACTCCACGGGGGCAGGATCGGGGGCTTGCGGGTTCGACGAACGCGCCGCCTCGCGAGCCGCCCTGCGCGAACCGGGCGGCGGTGGCGTGTTGTCCACCGTCGGGATCTGCTGCGTCGGGTCGGGAAGATTCTCGAACAGGTCGCCCAGGCGGGCGTCCGGATCGTGCTGAGGGGAAGCACTCTCACGTTCGGGCATTATCGGGGGGACTCCTCGTCGAGCGGAACCGTGGCTCCGGGCGGGTTTCCGGTGCTCTTCTCCGTGTCTATCGCCTGCTGCAGCAGAACCACCGCGGCGATCTGATCCACAATGCTACGAGAGTTCTTCTGGGATCTGCCCGAAGAACGCAGGGCGGCGTGTGCCGTGACCGTGCTGAGGCGCTCGTCGACGAGGCGCACCGGCAGCCCGGTGCGCGCGCTCAGGGCCGCCGCGAACTCGCGCGAATCCGTCGTCGATGCGGTGTCGGCGCCCATCAGGTTGACGGGCAGCCCGACGACGAATTCGAGCAGGTCGTAGTCCGTCGCGATCGTCGCGATGCGTTCGATCGCCAGTTCATCGCGCCGCACGGTCTCTACGGGCACGGCGAGCATCCCGTCGGGGTCGCAGCGGGCGACTCCGACGCGCGCCCGACCCACATCGATCCCGAGCCGCACACCGCGGCGGAAGCCGCTCACGCTGACTGCAGCTCCTGAGAGACGGCCTCGAGTGCGGCCGGCAGCGCCAGAGCGTCCGTGCCACCTCCCTGAGCGACGTCGTCGCGACCGCCACCGCCGCCGCCGAGCACGGACGCGGCGCGCTTCGCGAGCGCACCCGCCTTCGCTCCGGCGGCCCTGGCTGCGTCGTTGGTCGCGACGACCACCACAGGGCGACCGTTCACCACGGCGCCGAGGGCGACGACTGCCGCCTCGGATCCGAGGCGCTCGCGCACGCCGAGCACCAGTTCGCGCACGTCGTCGGCCGAGGCGACCTCGCCCAGCGACTGCGCGGCCACGCGGAAGGCGCCGACGCGGCCTGCGGCCTCGGCGATCGCCGGAACGCGATCTGCTCGCTGCTGGGACTCGAACTGCGCGATGCGCTTCTCTGCCGCCTTGAGGTTCGCCGACAGATCGGCGATGCGCTCGGCGAGCTTGTCGCGCGGGGGCTTGAGCGAGGTGGTCAGCTGCGACACGAGTGCACGCTCGGCGGCGAGCTCACGGAAGGCGTCCTGTCCGACCAGAGCCTCGATACGACGGTTGGACGAGCCCACCGACGACTCGCCGACCACACTGACGAGGCCGATCTCGGCGCTCGAGCTCACATGCGTTCCGGCGCAGAGCTCGCGCGACCAGGGGCCGCCGATGTCGACCATCCGCACGACCTCGCCGTACTTCTCGCCGAACAGCGCCATGGCGCCGGCTTCCTTCGCCTCGTCGAGCGTGATGATCCGCGTCGTGACCTCGAGCGCGTCGTTGACCGCGCGGTTCGTGATCTCCTCGATCTCGCTGCGCGTGTCGGCCGAGAGCGCCTGAGACCACGAGAAGTCGAACCGCATGTATCCGGCGCGGTTGAGCGAGCCCGCCTGCGTGGCGGTCGGACCGAGAGTGTCACGCAGCGCGGCGTGCACGAGGTGCGTCGCCGAGTGCGCCTGGCGCGCCGCTCGCCTGTTCGCTGCGTCGACGACCGTCGTCGCCGCATCGTCGACGGCGACGGCACCGCGGGTGACCTCGACCGTGTGGCTGATCAGACCCGGCACCGGACGCTGGACGTCGAGGACCTCGAGCTCGTAGCCGGGGCCGACGATGACGCCCTTGTCGGCGACCTGGCCGCCTGACTCCGCGTACAGCGTGGTCTCAGCGAGCACGACCTCGGCGATCTGTCCTTCCGAGGCGCTGCGGGCGGGCTGCCCGTCGACGAGGATCCCGAGGATCCGCGAGTCGACCTCGAGCTCGGAGTAGCCGTCGAAGCCCGTCTCGCCCAGGGCGCGCAGGTCGCGATAGACCGACACATCGGCGAGCTGACGCTTGCGGTTGCGTGCATCGGCCTTCGCGCGCGACCGCTGCTCGTGCATCAGGGAGTCGAACGCGGCGCGATCGACGTCGAGTCCGGCCTCCTCGGCGACCTCCAGCGTCAAATCGATCGGGAATCCGTACGTGTCGTGCAGCAGGAAGGCCTCGGGTCCGCTGAGAGTCGTGCCACCGGACTTCTTCGTGTCATCGAGGGCCAGGTCCAGGATCGTCGAGCCCGACGCGAGCGTGCGGCGGAAGGTCTCCTCCTCGGCGATGGCCGACGCCGAGAGCGTCGGCCAGTCGGCCTCGAGCACGGGGTAGGCGGACTTCATGGCGTCGCGCGACGTGGCGAACAGCTCGGGGAACACCGGCTCGTCGACGCCCAGCAGGCGCATGGCGCGGACCGTGCGACGCATGAGGCGGCGCAGGATGTACCCGCGGCCCTCGTTCGAGGGGCGGACCCCGTCGGAGAGCAGCATGAGCGAGGAGCGCACGTGGTCGGCGACGACGCGGAATCGGACGTCGTCCTCGTGCACGGCGCCGTAGCGACGACCCGAGAGCTCGACCGCGCGGTCGAGGACCTGACGCACCTGGTCGGTCTCGTACATGTTCTCGACACCCTGCTTGAGGAACGCGACGCGCTCGAGTCCCATGCCGGTGTCGATGTTCTTCTGGGGCAGCTCCCCCACGATGTCGAACTCGGTCTTGCCACGGATGTTCTCGATGAAGTCCTGCATGAAGACGAGGTTCCAGATCTCCAGGAACCTCGAGTCGTCAGCGGCCGGACCGCCGTCCTTGCCGTACGACGGACCACGATCGAAGAAGATCTCACTGTCGGGACCACCGGGGCCCGGCTGGCCGGTGTTCCAGTAGTTGTCCGCTCGGCCGAGGCGCTGGATGCGCTCGGGCTTGAGGCCGATGATGTCGCGCCAGATGGCCTCTGCCTCGTCATCGGTCTCGTAGACGGTGACCCAGAGGTCCTTCTCGTCGAAGCCCAGTCCGCCATCGGACTCGGAACTCGTCAGAAGCTCCCACGCGTAGCGGATCGCGCCCTCTTTGAAATAGTCGCCGAACGACCAGTTGCCCATCATCTGGAAGAAGGTGCCGTGACGCGCGGTCTTTCCGACCTCTTCGATGTCGTTCGTGCGAATGCACTTCTGCAGGTCGGCGAGGCGCGGGTGCGGCGCGGGGACGACACCCGTGAGGTAAGGGATCATCGGCACCATTCCGGCGACCGTGAACAGCAGGGACGGATCGTCGCTGACCAGAGAGGCCGAGGGGACGATGACGTGGTCGTTCTTCTCGAAGAAGTCGAGATAGCGCTGCGCGATCTCCGCAGTTTTCATAAGGGTGCCGGGTGTCCTTGCGTACAGGGTGTGGAAGAGCGGGCTGACGGGGTGCGGCGGCCGACCGGCCGCGGCGCTCAGTCGTCCGCGGGGTCTGTGAGTCGCGCCTGCTGCTCGCGGTAGGAGTCGCCGATGATCCCGGTGAACTCGTTGAAGCGAGCGTCGACCTCGGCGAGGATGTCGTGACCACGCGGGTCCTTGTTCATGAAGTGCGCCGCGACGAAGCCGCCGATCACACCGATCAGGAACCACAGCACGTTCTTCATGTCGCCATCCTTGCCTCTGACCCGCGAGGGCGCGGTGTCACCATCGTATGCGGAAACGACAGAAGGCGTCGGGTGACCCCGACGCCTTCTGCGGAAAAGCTGAACTCA
Source organism: Microbacterium sp. ISL-103 (assembly GCF_018613995.1). Taxonomy (GTDB): domain Bacteria; phylum Actinomycetota; class Actinomycetes; order Actinomycetales; family Microbacteriaceae; genus Microbacterium. The sequence goes on from NZ_JAGGPD010000063.1 coordinate 6,862, forward strand.
GCGAGCTGCGTAGTACTCGACGACGAGCTGCACTTCACAGGTCACGGGGACCTCGGCGCGCTTCGGACGACGAACCAGGCGGGCCTGGAGCTTGTCGAGCTCGACCTCGAGGTAGCCGGGAACGGGAGGCAGGACCTCGGCGTGACCGCCGGCGGCTGCGACCTGGAAGGGCTCGGTGCCCTCGCTCTTGGCCTTGACGTGGATGAGCTGACCCGGCTTCACGCGGAAGGACGGGCGGTCGACGAGCTGGCCGTCGACGAGGATGTGACGGTGCACGACGAGCTGGCGAGCCTGCGCGGTGGTGCGGGCGAAGCCCGAACGCACGACGAGTGCATCGAGACGCATCTCGAGCAGCTCGACCAGGTTCTCACCGGTCAGGCCGTCCTGACGACGAGCCTCGTTGAACGTATTGCGCATCTGCTTCTCGCGGATGCCGTACTGCTCGCGCAGACGCTGCTTCTCACGCAGACGGACGGCGTAGTCGCTGTCAGCCTTGCGCTTGGTGCGGCCGTGCTCACCCGGAGCGTACGGACGCTTCTCGAGGTAGCGGGCGGCCTTCGGGGTGAGCGGGATGCCGAGGGCACGGCTCAGACGTACCTTGCGGCGGTCTTGGGACTTCGTGGTCACGAAGTTGTCCTTCCGATGACGTGGTCGCGGCTTTCACGACTCACGGACGTATCGTCCGCGTTCTGCCTTGGAGCGCACGCCGGGGCGCCAGCAAGGTGTGGTGTGAACGAGGAGATGCCCGAAAACACGGTTTCGAGCCGATCCAGTCTAACAGATTCGCGTCAGCGCCCGTCGAGGATGCGTCGGATGCGCTCGAGACGCGCCGAGATGTCGCGTTCCGCGCCGAGGTTCTTGGGTTCGTAATAGCGCTTGCCCTGCAGCTCGTCGGGCAGATACTGCTGCGGCAGGATGCCGAACTCGCTGTCGTGCGGGTAGACGTAGCCGCGTCCGTGTCCGAGCCGTTTCGCACCGGGATAGTGCGCGTCGCGCAGGTGCAGCGGAACCCGGCCGAACCCGCCCGAGCGGATGTCGGCGATGGCCGCGTCGATGCCGACATAGGCCGCATTCGACTTCGCCGTGGTCGCGAGGTAGACGGTCGCCTCGGCGAGCGGGATCCGCCCCTCCGGCATGCCGATGAACGCCACGGCGTCTGCGGCGGCGACGGCGATCGCCAGCGCCTGGGGGTCGGCCAGCCCGACGTCCTCGGACGCGGAGATCACGAGGCGCCTGGCGATGAAGCGGGGGTCCTCGCCCGCTTCGATCATCCGCGCGAGGTAGTGCAGAGCCGCATCGGGGTCCGATCCGCGTATCGACTTGATGAACGCGCTGATGACGTCGTAGTGCTCGTCGCCCTGGCGGTCGTAGCGCAGAAGAGCCTTGTCGACCGCTTGCGCCACGTCGTCGGCAGTGGCTGCGGGGACCGTGCCGTCCTCGCCGTTCGACAATGCCACTGCAGCTGCCGCCTCGAGTCCGGTGAGCGCGCGGCGTGCGTCGCCGGATGCGAGTCTGATCAGGGCCGCGCGGGCGTCGTCGGCGAGCGTCACCGCGCCGTTGAGACCCCGGGCGTCGACGACCGCCCGGTCGACGAGCAGGCCGATGTCGTCGTCGGTCAGCGGCTGCAGGGTGAGCAGCAGCGAGCGCGACAGCAGCGGCGAGATCACGGAGAACGACGGGTTCTCCGTCGTCGCAGCGATCAGGATGACCCATCCGTTCTCGACCCCTGGAAGCAGAGCGTCTTGCTGGGCCTTGGTGAAGCGGTGGATCTCATCGAGGAAGAGGATGGTCGTCTGACCGTAGAGATCGCGCTGGGTGATGGCTTCCTGCATCACCTCGCGCACGTCTTTCACACCGGCGGTGATCGCCGACAGCTCCACGAATCGGCGACCCGACGAGCGGGCTATCGCCTGCGCGAGGGTGGTCTTGCCGGTGCCGGGAGGCCCCCAGAGGATGATCGAGACCGCTCCGGGCGAGGTGGCCGAGGGATCTGCGAGAGCGACGATGGGAGACCCCGCGCGCAGCAGGTGCTTCTGCCCGGCGACCTCGTCGAGCGACACGGGGCGCATGCGCACCGCGAGGGGTGTCTGCCCGGAGAGCAGTGCGGCAGCGGAAGTCATCCGTCCAGGCTAACGCGGGGCACCGACACCGCGGGCGTGATCGATGTCTGCGCGCAGCCGACTGTAGGCTCTCAGGCGACGGTGCACATTCACGTCCGTAAGGGAGTATGCAATGGCCGCACGGGGCAAGAGCACGCGACAGGCGCGCACCGAATCGGAGCGCGCGCGTCTGCACACCGCCCGCAAGACCTGGCACGAGGGACAGATCCGTCGCCGCGTCCGCGACAACACGATCGCTTCGGTGGTCGGCGTCGTGATCATCGCCGGGGCCGTCGCCAGCCAGGTCGCGCATGC
>NZ_JAGGPD010000064.1 GCF_018613995.1 Microbacterium sp. ISL-103
GCAGCCAGCGCCCGCCGCCGATCCGCGCGGCTTGCGCGTCGGCGCGAGCACGCAGGGCCGCCGCACTCAGTGCAACGCGCTTGGGGATGCCGCTCGATCCCGAGGTCGCGATCACCACCGCCGTGCCCTGCGGCACCCGATCGGGCGCGCCCGCGAGCATCCCGAAGCCGAGAGCCGGACCGCCGTCGAGCGCCCGGGCCAGCAGATCGCGCAGCGCGACCGGGTCTTCGGCATCCGTCGGTGTCAGCGCGACCATGTCCTCATCGATCCGCTCAGTAGTGCCAGGGGAACGACGACCAGTCGGCGTCCCGCTTCTCGAGGAACGAGTCGCGGCCCTCGACGGCCTCGTCGGTGCCGTAGGCGAGGCGCGTGGCCTCGCCGGCGAACACCTGCTGGCCCACGAGTCCGTCGTCCACCGCGTTGAAGGCGAACTTCAGCATGCGGATCGCGGTCGGCGACTTGGTGAGCACGGTGCGCGCCATCTTCAGCGCTTCGCGCTCGAGCTCGGCGTGCGGCACCACCCGGTTGACGGCTCCTGCCTCGTAGGCACGCTGCGCCGAATACTCCTGGGCGAGGAAGAACACCTCGCGAGCGAACTTCTGCCCGGTCTGCCTGGCCATGTACGCCGAGCCGTAGCCCGCGTCGAAGCTGCCGACGTCGGCGTCCGTCTGCTTGAACCGGGCTTCTTCGGCGGAGGCGATCGTGAGGTCGCAGACGACATGCAGCGAGTGTCCGCCGCCCGCCGCCCACCCCGGGACGACCGCGATGACGACCTTCGGCATGAACCGGATGAGCCGCTGGACCTCGAGGATGTGCAGACGACCGGCGCGCGCCGGATCGTGCACCGTCGTCTCGTCGTCGGAGTACTTGTAGCCGTCACGGCCGCGGATGCGCTGGTCGCCGCCCGAGCAGAAGGCCCAGCCGCCGTCCTTCGGGCTCGGGCCGTTGCCGGTGAGCAGCACAGCGCCGATGCGCGGGTTCTGTCGAGCATCGTCGAGCGCTCGATAGAGCTCGTCGACCGTGTGGGGGCGGAAGGCGTTGCGCACCTCCGGGCGGTTGAACGCGATGCGGGCGACTCCGCCGTCCGTGCTGACGTGGGCGGTGATGTCGGTGTAGTCCTCGGCGCCGGGCGCGAGCACCCATTCGTCCGGGTCGAACAGGTCTGAGACGAATGCGCTGGTCACAGCATCCAGCCTATTCCCGCAGGGGTTGCACACGCAGACGGCGTCGCCTCGAGGAGGCGACGCCGTCTGGATCGCGCGCTCAGCTGCGGCGAGCGCGCGCCGTCTTGATCCATCCGTCGACGATGTCCCACGCGGGGAAGGCGACGAGGCAGAATCCCGTGATGACCGTGAGGATGCGCATCGTCTCGTCGGTCACGCCGTTGTCGGTGAAGACGAAGCTCAGGAACTCCGGGTTGAGCAGCTCACCTCGCACCAGCAGGGTGAGCGACCAGGCGGCGAACACCACTGCGAGCAGGGTGTTCACCACTGCGGCGCCGATCGTCCAGCGCCGGTGGGCGTAGACCACGACGGCCAGCAGCGCCTCGGCGATGAACAGCGCGAGGAAGAAGGCGATCCCCCAGGGCCACAGGCCCGGGGCGAGGATCGGGATCGGAGCACCTCCGGTCGGGAAGAACCCCAGGAGTGCGTCCCAGAAGACCGCTCCGACTCCGAGAGCCAGGAAGACGATCGAGGCGATCGCATCCGCCCGCCCTGCACCGTTCTGCGTCGGCTCCGGCAGCTGGTCGACGTTCCACTTCACGCCGGTGTCTGCGCCGGCGCGCTCGAGGATGAAGAAGACGAGCGTGACCCAGAACCCCACGTGCACGATCGAGCCGATCGTGGCGGCGACCGCGGTGCCGATGACCGTGCCTGTCGGAGCACCGTCGAGCAGCTGACCGAGCACGACGCCTGCGAAGGCGAAGGCGGGGACGATCCACAGCAGGACCTTGAGCAGGCGCCAGTACACGAGGAAGTACTTCGGCCCGATCAGGTGAAGAGGACGATCGGCGTATCCGGCGGCGAGGATGCCAGGGTCGCCGAGCTCGGTGAGCACGGCCCGTTCGGCCTCGGCGGGCGCCTCCCCCTGGTCGAGCCTCGCGTCGATCGCATCCGCGATCGACCCTTCGAGTTCTGCGCGCACATCGTCCTGCACCTCGGGGGCGAGGCTGCGGATGGTGGCGCTGATGTAGCGCTCGGTGAGCGTGGCGGTCGTGGTCATGTCAGTTCTCCTCAGCGGTGAGGGTCGCGATCGCCGCGGTGAGCGAGCGCCATTCTTCGGTCAGGGTGTCGGCGAGCCGGATGCCGGCCTCCGATGTGCGGTAGAACTTGCGGGGCCGTGCCTCGTCGGTGTTCCACTCGCTCGTGAGGTACTCCTGCTTCTCGAGCCTGCGAAGCAGCGGGTACAGCGTGTTCGCATCGGTGGCGAAGCCGCGGCGCTCGAGGTCTTCGAGCAGTCCGTAGCCGTACCCCGCGGTGCGCAGCAGCTGCAGGCAGGCCAGCACCACCGTGCCGCGGCGCAGTTCCTGCAGGTGCGTGTCGAGGGTCTCGTTCATGTCGATCACATTACTGTGCGTCACACACCATTGTCAATCACACATTTATGTGGCGGGCACCCGTCCTCGGCGAGCCTGACGAGAGCACATAGCGTGGAGGCATGACCATCGAGATCTCGCGCATCGATCCGTTCGATCCCCGTGACGTCGATGCCTGGTGGGAGGCCTACGCGGCGGCCGAGCGAGCGGATCGCGGCGCGGATGCCGTGGTGTGGTCGCTCGCAGAGAGCCGAAGCGAGCTGCAGCAGGACTCGGCGGTCGTGGACAGACGCGCTTTCCTCCTTCGCGAGGGCGGCGAGGTCGTCGGCTCGGCGAGCCTGGCCCTGCCCCTGAAGGACAACATGCACACGGCCCATCTCGCGATCAGCGTGCCGCCGGAGAACCGCAGGCGAGGCGTCGGCACCGCGGCGCTGACATCGCTCGAGGCAGAGGCAGCGGCATCCGCACGCATGACTCTGCAGGCCTCGACGTCATGGCCGCATGAGCTCGGGCCGGAGGGAGCCGGAGCCCCCGGCCGCGAGTTCGCGCGCGCACACGGGTACGCACTCGCGCTCGGCGACGTGCAGAGCCGGCTCAAGCTGCCGGTGGATCCTGCGATGCTCGACCGGATCGACGATGAGATCGCCGATCCGACAGAGGGTTACGCGCTCCGCAGCTGGGTCGGTCGCATCCCCGATGACGTCGTGGAGCGCTGGGCGATTCTCGATGCGACTCTCGAGACCGAGGCACCGACCGGCGAACTCGACATCGAACCGCTGAAGCCGGATGTCGACAGCATCCGCGAGAGCGAGGAGCTGATCGACCGGCAGCATCGCATCTCGTTCGGCACGATCGCTCTCTCGTCCGATGGCGCAGCCGCCGCATACTCTCAGCTCGTCGCCTCGACCGACGACGGCAACGCGTATCAGTGGGGAACGCTGGTGCGTGCAGCCGACCGCGGGCACCGCCTCGGCATCGCGGTGAAGGTCGCCAATCTGCGGATGCTTGTCGCCAAGGCTCCGCAGACTCGAGCCGTGTACACCTACAACGCCGAATCGAACGCCCACATGCTCGCCGTGAACACGCTGCTCGGTTTCCGCCCGAGCGAGAGGCTGGGCGAACTGCAGAAGCGCCTGATCTGAGAAGAGCCCGTCGGCACGGCGGATGCACCCAGGCGACGCCGACAGAGCAGAATGAGCACATGCTCCCACCGCTCGCAGATCTGCTCGGCTCGGCTCGGGTCGTCTCGCTTCCCATGCACACTCGGTTCCGCGGAGTCGACACCCGCGAGGCGCTTCTGTTCGAGGGGCCGGAGGGATGGGCGGAGTTCTCACCCTTCGTCGAGTACGACGATGCCGAGGCGGCCACCTGGCTCACGGCTGCGATCGACTTCGCCTGGAACGAGCAGCCTGCGCCGCTGCGCGATCGGATCGGCGTGAACGCCACCGTTCCGGCGATCGATGCGGCACGGGTCGCCGACGTGCTGGCACGATTCGCCGGCTGCCGCACGGCGAAGGTCAAGGTCGCCGAACCCGGTCAGACCCTGGCGGATGACGTCGCCCGCGTGCGCGCCGTGCGCGAGGCCATGGGACCGGAAGGGCGCATCCGCGTCGACGCCAACGGATTCTGGAACGTCGATGAAGCCGAGCACGCCGTGCACGCGCTCACCGAGTTCGACCTCGAATACGTCGAGCAGCCCTGCGCCACGGTGCCGGAGCTCGCCGAGCTGCGCGCCCGTGTGAAGTACATGGGCATCCCGGTCGCCGCCGATGAGAGCGTGCGCAAGTCGTCCGATCCGCTCGCCGTCGCGCGCGCGAAGGCCGCGGACCTGCTCGTGATCAAGGCCCAGCCGCTGGGCGGCATCACCCACGCACTGCAGATCATCACCGCCGCAGGCCTCCCCGTCGTCGTCTCCAGCGCGCTCGACACCGCGATCGGCCTGTCGCAGGGCGCGGCACTCGCGGCGGCGCTGCCCAGCCTCGACTACGACTGCGGGCTCGGCACGTCATCACTGTTCCTCGACGACGTCGCCGACCTGCGCCCGGTGGACGGGTCGATCCCGGCCGCACGCGTGACACCGGATGCCGCCGCGCTGACGCGTCTCGCGGCTGCGGATGACCGTCGCGACTGGTGGCTCGAGCGCCTCACGCGGTGTTACGCCGTGCTCGACGCGCGCTGACCTCAGGCTTCACCTGCATGCCGAGATCACGGATGCAGGTCGAGATCGCCCGTCTCGGCATGCATCCGTCATCTCGGCATGCATCCGTCATCTCGGCATGCATATGTGCCGAACGGGTCACTCGGCGAGCAGCAGTTGAACCAGTCGCCCGAGTTCCTCGCCGCTGGAGTGCCGCAGCTGCCCTGAGTCCTGCCCGGCCATCGCACCCCGAACGGTCATGCCCTCCCAGATGATCATGAGCATGCGCGCGGCCTCTTCGGCAGGCACCTTCAGCTCGAGAGAGCTCACCGAGACGATGTCGGTGATGATCACGGCGATGCTCGAGACCATCTCGCGCTCCTGCGCCAGATAGGCCGCACCGAACTGGTGGTCGCGCAGCGCGCGGATGCGGATCTCGCTCATGAGCATCACGCCGAGGCGGTCGTCGCCGCCCGCGTCCATGATCTGCTGCACCAGGTCGACCGGGTCGCAGCCTTCGGACAACCCGCCATCGGCGGCGATCTCGTCGACGCGGGTGCGCACGGCGCTCACGCGCTGCTCGGCGACGCTGCCGGCGAGCATGAGGAAGAGCTCGTCCTTCGACTCGAAGTTCGAATAGAAGGCGCCGCGGGTGAACCCGGCGCGGTCGCAGACGGCCTCGACCGAGGCCCCATCGAGCCCTACCTCTGCGAAGACCTGCGCCGCGGCATCCAGAAGCCTGGCCCTCGTGTTCTGGCGGCTGCGGGTGGCGGGTGTCGTCATCGAATCCTCCTGCCTCTCATTCTCACACCCCGCACACAGACTCCGGGGCTCGGACCACCTTACGATACAACTATGTATTGGATACATCTGTGTATCCACCCCGCGCTCCCGGAGGAACCTCGTGTCCACTCTCCTGTCTTCGCTCGGCCGCTGGTCTTATCGGCATCCGTGGCGAGTCCTCGTCTCCTGGCTCCTCGCCCTCGGCATCGCCGGCGCGGGTGCACTCGTGCTCGGCGCAGGCACCGACAACTCGTTCTCCATCCCCGGCACCGAATCTCAGGCAGGCCTCGAGCAGCTCAACCGCTCGTTCCCGGCGGTGAGCGGCACCAGCGCGCAGATCATCGTGGTCGCGGCTGACGGCGACTCGATCACCGACGACGTGTATCGCGAGGACATCGAGGATGCGGTCGACACGCTCGCAGACCTCGACGACTCGGTACTCTCGGCCACCTCTCCGTACGACGAGATGGTCAGCGGCATGATCAACGACGACGAGACGGCCGGCATCATCCGCCTGCAGTTCGACGGGCAGGCCACCGACGTCTCGGAGCAGACGGAGAACGACCTCAGGGGCGTCGTGGCCGATCTCGGCGACGAGCTTCCCGCCGGATCGCAGACCTCGCTCGGCGGCGATCTCTTCGCCACCTCCATCCCCGGAGTGACTCTCACCGAGGCGGTGGGACTCCTCATCGCGCTGCTCGTGCTGATCGTCACGTTCCGCTCGTTCGTCGTCGCGGGACTCCCCCTGCTCACCGCCGTCCTCGGCGTGGGCATCTCGATGGCCGGCATCTTCGCCGCGACCGCCTTCGCCACGGTCTCGTCGACCACGCCCCTCCTCGCTCTCATGCTCGGACTCGCGGTCGGCATCGACTACGCGCTCTTCATCATGGCCAGACACCAGGATCAGGTCCGCGACGGCGTCGACCCCGAGGAATCCACCGCGCGTGCGGTCGGCACCGCCGGCTCCGCCGTGGTGTTCGCCGGGGTGACGGTGCTGATCGCCCTGATCGGACTCGGCTTCGCCGGCATCCCGTTCCTCACGACCATGGGCATCGCGGCGTCCGCAGCCGTCGCGGTCGCCGTCGCCATCGCCGTGACCCTCACACCCGCGCTCCTCGGCTTCATGAAGGGCCGAGTGGCCGGGCGCCCGCGCAAGGCGCCGAAGGCGAAGAAGGGCAAGCCCGCTCCCGCTCCGCATCGTCGGTTCAGCGACCGGTGGGTGACGGGGGTCACCAAGCGCCCGATCCTCGTCTCGCTCGCCGTGGTGCTCGGCCTCGGCATCGTCGCGGTGCCTGCCCTGAGCCTGAATCTCGCGCTGCCGAACGCGGGCGTGCTGCCGAAGGCCTCGGAGGCCCGTCAGAGCTACGACCTGGTCGGCGAGCAGTTCGGTGCCGGTTTCAACGGGCCGCTGATCCTGACGGGGACGATCGTCACGTCGACCGATCCGCTGACCCTCATGGAAGACCTCGGCGACGAGGTCGCGAAGATCGACGGGGTCAAGGAGGTCGCGCTCGCGACGCCGAACGAGACCGCCGACACCGGCATCGTGCAGATCATCCCCGAGACGGCACCCGACGACCCGGCCACCGCCGACCTCGTGCGGGAACTTCGTTCGCATCACGACGAGTGGCTCGACGAGTTCGGCATCGACCTGAAGGTCACGGGCTTCACCGCCGTCGGCATCGACATCTCGGATCAGCTGGGCAACGCACTGCTGCCGTTCGGCCTCTTCGTGATCGGCCTGTCACTGATCCTGCTGACCATCGTTTTCCGCTCTCTCTGGGTGCCGATCACCGCGGCCGCGGGTTACCTGCTGTCGATCGTCGCCGCATTCGGCATCGTCGGCGCCGTGTTCGAGTGGGGCTGGTTCGCCGACGCCCTGCACGTCGCGAAGGTCGGCCCCATCATCAGCTTCATGCCGATCATCCTCATGGGCGTCCTGTTCGGGCTCGCGATGGACTATCAGGTGTTCCTCGTCTCGCGGATGCGCGAGGACTTCGTGCACGACCGCGACGGCAAGAGCCCTGACCGCGCCACCCGCCGCGCAGCCGCCCTGCGTGCCGTCCGCAGCGGCTTCACCGGGTCGGCCAAGGTCGTCACCGCCGCAGGGCTCATCATGTTCGCCGTGTTCGTCGCGTTCGTCCCAGAAGGGGACTCGTCGCTCAAGCCGATCGCGCTCGGCCTCGCCGCGGGCATCGCGATCGACGCGTTCCTGGTGCGGATGACGCTGATCCCCGCGCTCATGGCGATCCTCGGCGAGCGCGCGTGGGAGATCCCGGCATGGCTGGAGATGATCCTCCCGAGCGTCGACATCGAAGGCGAGGCCGTCGAGCGTGAACGCCACCTGGCCGAGTGGCCGGGCGACGACTCCGTGGTCGCCGCTGACGACCTCTCGCTGACGGATGCCGGAATCGACGGCCTCCATCTGCGCCTCGCCCCCGGGGCATCCGCCGTGCTGACCGGCTCGTCGGCCGGGGCGCTGCGCGCTCTGGCGCTGACGATCGCGGGTCGCGTGACGCCCGACGGCGGTCGCCTCCGGGTGGCCGGCCATCTGCTGCCCGGCCGATCCGCCTGGGTGCGTGCGCACGTCGGCGCCGTGATGGTCGCGGATGCCGGAGGCCTCTCGACCGATCTCTCCGAGGCGCTGCGCGGCCGACCCGCACTCGTCGTCATCGACGGCGCCGACCGGCTCACGCGCTCGGAACGCGATCAGCTCACCGCACGCCTGCGGGACGCACGCCGCACGACCGCCATTCTGCTCACCGCGCTCTCACCCGAGATCGCGCTCGAGATCCTCGAGGACGCGCGCCGCGGCCCCGCAGATCTCATCGACATCGACACCCCTGCCGCGCACCGGCACGGCGCCTCCCCTGCGCCCGCCCGCGCAGACGAACCCACCGAATCGACCGAGGTGAACGCATGACCCTCCCCATCGAACGCGCCCGCTCGCGCAAGCCCATCACCTGGCTGACCATCCTCGGCATCCTGCTGCTGCCCGCAGCCGTCGGCGGCATCCTCGTCGCCGCCCTGCAGAACCCGACGGAGCGCCTGGACTCGATGACCGCGGCGATCGTCAACCTCGACGAGCCGGTCGAGATCGACGGTCAGCTCACCCCGCTCGGCCGCCAGCTCGCCTCGGGGCTCGTCGAGGGCTCCGACGAACTGGACTCCAACCTCACCTGGGTCATCTCGAACGAGGACGACGCGAAGGACGGTCTCGCCGACGGGTCGTATCAGGCGGTCATCACCATCCCCGAGGACTTCTCGGCCGCAGCCACCTCGGCGGGGCAGGCGATCTCCGACGGCGGCGGCGATGCCGAGCAGGCCACCATCCAGGTCACGACCCCGGACGACGGACTCGTCGCCGACGATCTGATCACGAGCCAGATCGCGAACGTCGCCGCATCCAGCATGGGGACGCTGCTGTCTGAGGCGACGACCGAGAACATCCTCGTCGGCTTCACGACGATCGGGGACCAGATCGGCGAGGCCGCCGATGGAGCGGTGACGCTCGCCGACGGGGCGCGGGATGCGGCCACGGGCGCCGCAGCCATCCCCGACGGAGCCACCCAGCTGGCTTCCGGAGCGTCCGAGCTCGGCACCGGCGCCACATCGCTCGCCTCGGGCCTGGACACCCTCGCGTCGAAGACCCGCGAAGCCGCCGGCGGCGCGGGCCGGATCGGCACGGGGCTGACGGACGGGGCTGCGGAGCTTCGTGCGCAGGCAGGACAGATGCCCGCGCTCGTCGGTGCGATCTCGACGGGTACGGATGCGGCGACGGATGCCGCGACCAAGTCCGGGAGCCTCGCTCAGCGACTCGGCGCGATGGCCGAGAGCTGCGACCCCGCCGTCTCGGGTGATCTGTGCGATCAGCTCTCCGCCGAGGCCGCCAACGCCGCCGACGTCGCGACGTCGGCCGGAACGGCCTCGGGATATCTCACGACGGTCGAACCGCAGGTCGCGACACTTCCCGCCGCGTTCACCACTCTCGCGAACGAATTGGGACAGGCCGGCGCCGGCGCGACGACTCTCGCCGACGGTCTGAACCAGCTCGCCACCGATGGCCTCGACCAGTCCGCGGCCGGTGCTCGGGCACTCTCCTCGGGTGCGGTGCAGCTGTCGACCGGGGCGACCGAGCTCGCCGACGGCGCCACAGAGCTCTCGACAGGTCTCGACACGCTCGCGACGGGCACGGGCGATCTCGCCGGAGGCCTGCGCACGGCATCCGACTCGCTCCCCTCGTTCAGCGACTCGGAATCGACGTCGCTCGCGTCGGTGATCGCCGACCCGGTCGCCTCGAAGGGCGCGGACGGCGCCACGATCTTCGGCCCGACGGCCATCCCGCTGCTCGCGGCGGTCGTGCTGTGGTTCGGTGCTCTCGCGTCGTTCCTCGTGATGCGCGCGCACACCGCCCGCACCCTGACATCGCGTCGGTCATCGGCCGGACTCGCGCTGCGCGCCTTCGCCCCCGCTGCAGCGATCGGCGCCGCCCAGGGCCTGCTGGTCTCGCTGATCGTGCAGATCGTGGCCGGCTACGACGCGGCTGCCTGGTGGGCCTTCGCCGGCGTCGCCGTGCTCGCTGGTGTCGTGTTCGCCGCCGTGAACCAGGCGCTGGTCGCGGTGTTCGGCGGCACCGGACGCTGGGTCAGTGCCCTCGTCGGTGTGCTGGCCGTCGCCACGGGTCTCATCTCGACCGTGCCGGGATGGCTCGCCGACCTCGGCGCCGCACTGCCGACGGCACCCGCCTTCACCGGTCTCATCGCGGCGAACGGGGGCGCGGCCGCGGCCCTCGTGGTGTGGGGTGTGCTGTCACTCGTGGCGACCACCCTGGCCGTGACCCTGCGGCGGACCACCTCGACGAAGGCGGCACTCGCCACCGCCTGAGCCGACCGGCCCGGGCACAGTTTCGGACCACGTTCCATGACGCGCCGCGCATCGCTCTCGATGCGCGGCGCGTCATGTCTCCGGTCCGAAACCGTGCCCGCCCCGCGGGTGACGGTACTCGGACGTCCGCCCGCGCACGTACGATCAGGAGATGCGCCGCCCTTTCATGACCTCCCCCGCCCAGCTCGCTTCGCTGGAGGGGCAGCAGTATCTCGTGCTGCGTCCGCGCACCAATGTCTCCGACGTGTATCGCGCCGAGCAGCGGTCAGCACTCGGTCGTATGGACGCGCCGCACCCGCACACCGAGCACGTCACGCTGCGCGCCTTCCACGAGCCTGAACGCCGCGATGAGCTGCTCGCCGTGATCCGCGAGTGGGCCGTGGCGCAGCGCCCGATCGAGGTCGTGGCCGAGGCCGTCGATGTGTTCCCCACCCCCTGGCAGGTCGTGATCCTGCGCCTCAGGCGTACGCCGTCGATCGTGTCGGCCTACTCGAACCTCTCGGCCGCCCTCGAGACGACCGACTTCCGGCGTCTCGACGAGCGCAGCACCGCCGACTGGACCTTCCACCTGTCGGTGATCTACGCCAAGACCCTCGCACCGGCGGCGTGGACCGAACTGTCGCACAAGTCGCGACGCTCGTTGAGCTCTCGCCCGGCAGAGACCATCAGCGAGGCGGAGTTCGTCTGGTACGAAGACGGCGTCGAGCACGCGGAGGTCATCCCGTTGGGAATCCCCGCGTTCCGCTGAGTCGCGCTCCGCTCAGGCGGTGCTCCCCTCAGGGCCCTCAGCTCGGCGGCGCTCAGCTCAGGCCGGAGTACGCGTGCAGGCCCTTGAAGAAGACGTTGACGATCGTGAAGTTGAAGAGCACGGCCGAGAAGCCGACGATCGCCAGCCACGCCGACGGGTTGCCGCGCCAGCCGCGGGTGGCCCGCGCGTGGATGTATCCGGCGTAGAGCACCCAGATCACGAAGGTCCAGGTCTCCTTGACGTCGAACCCCCAGAAGCGGCTCCAGGCGTAGTACGCCCAGATGGAGCCTGCGATGAGGGTGAACGTCCAGAGGATGAATCCGATGATCGTGAACCGGTAGGCCATGCTCTCGAGGCGCTCGGAACCGGGGAACGTGCGCAGGAAGCCCGGGCCCGTCTTCTCGGCCCCTTCTGAGATCAGACGCTCTCGTCGTGACTGCATCAGCTGGATGACCGACAGGGCGAAGGCCAGCGCGAAGAACGCGGTGCCCAGCGAGGCCACGAACACGTGGATCACGAGCCACACGCTCTTCAGCGGGTCCATCAGGGGCGTCACGTCGACGTAGAAGTTCGTGGCGGCGAGACCGAGCAGCACGACGATGAGGCCGGTGATGAACGTGCCGAGGAACCGTAGGTCGAGGCGCGTGAGCACCACGAGGAACACGGCGACGATGAGCAGCGTGCCCATCATCGCGAACTCGTACAGGTTGGCCCACGGCACGCGGCCGGCCGCGAAGCCACGCGTGACGGTGGCCGCGAGGTGGAAGAAGAAGGCGAGGACCGTGAGCGACGTGCCGATGCGCGCCATCACGAAGCGCTGCGGAACCTCTGCGAAGCCGGATGCCGCGGCGGCACCCTTCGCTCCCTTGGCACCGCGCGCGCCAGCGCCCGCGCCGACCAGTTCGAGCTCCCGCACGCTCGCGGCATCGGCCGAGAGCTGCGACCGCCGAGCGAGGTCGAAGGCGAAGGCCACGAAGGCCGCCGCGTAGATCGCGATCGCCGTCCACAGCAGGATCGGCGAGATCACTTCGAGGTCGAACATGGTGTCAGTCTACTTTCGGGGTGTCGGATGCGGGGCGGCCGGCGTCACCCTCGCGGTCGTTCTCTGTCTCGACCTCGCGGTCGTTCTCCGGCGCGGCCTCGGTATCGTCCGCCGGCTCATCGACCGGCTCATCGACCGTCTCGTCAGCCTCGACGGCGGCGGTGACTCCCGCCGCATCCATCAGTCGCGCGTGACCTGCGACCAGGTCATCGACCGCGAGCGCGAGCGTCGGGTCGTCGCCACGGGCGAGACCGGCGTATTCGAGCGCGACCGTGCCGTCGGCCGCCGTCGCCTTGACCCAGACCCGGCGGCGCGGGATGAAGAGCGCGAGCATGAGGCCGCCGAGCGCGAGCAGGGCGAAGCCGAGCACCCAGGGTCCCGACGCATCGCGGTGGATCTGCAACGACGCGAACCGCTTCACCGACTGCGATGCATCCGTCGCTCCGGCGGGCGACTCGTCGTCGAACGTCACGGTTCCCATGCCGTTCGGCAGGTCGGCGGTCTGCCCGGGGGTCAGCTCGATCGATTCGAGGTCGGTCGTGCGGCCGGTGACCTTGGTCATGCCCGTGGTGTCGAGCACGTACACCGATCGCGGCACACCCTCGTTGATGCCCAGGTCTCCCGTGTAGACGTCGAGCGTGAGTGTCGGGTTGGTCAGGTCGCCGAAGCCCGAGAAGAAGGCTCCCGTGTCGAGCACACCCGTCGTCGGGTAGAAGAACCCGACGAGACCGACCTGTTCGCTGAGGCCGTCGGGGATCTTGATGACGCCGAGCGAGGTCATGTTGTTGTCCTGCGGCAGGAAAGGAGTGCTGTTCGTGAACACGACCTCGCCGTCGGGGTCGCGCACGGTGATCGTCGGCGCGTACCCGTTACCCAGCAGGAAGACGTTGTCGTCGGCGACTCCGAGGGGCTCGTTCACCTTGACCGAACCGGTGCGCTCCTCGCCGTTCTCCTGCACGGTGACGTTGGCCGAGAAGTCGCCGGCCTGGCCGGAGCCGGGCTCGCCGAACGGCTGATACGTCACATCGAAGCTGTCGAGGCGCATCGAATACNNGGGTGTTCGCGAAGGTCTCGCCCTCGACCAGCACGCGCTGCCCGGTGTAGGCGAACCCTCCCCCGACACCGACGGTGATCAGCACGCCGACGAGAGCGAGGTGGAACAGCAGGTTGCCGGTCTCGCGCCAGTAGCCGCGCTCGGCGGAGACGGAGGAGGTGCGGCCTCTGTCGTAGCGCTCGACGCGATAGCCGAGCGCCTTGAGCTGCTTCGTCGCGATGTCGATCGATGCGGAGGCGTCTGCCGTGGCATCCGCCGATGTGCGCTCGACCGCGCGGAAGTCGGCGAGGCGCTTGAGACGGGCGGGCGTGCGCGGAGGACGAGCCTGCAGGGCCTTGGCGTGGTGCCGGATGCGCGGGATCACGCAGCCGACGAGCGAGGCGAACAGCAGCAGGTAGATCGCCGAGAACCATGGCGACAGGTAGACGTCGAACATCTTCAGCCCGTCGAGCACGGGGAAGAGGTCGGGGTTGTCGCGCTCCCACTGGGTGACGCCGTTGGGGTCGGCCATCCGCTGCGGGAAGATCGAACCGGGGATCGCGGCGATCGCGAGCACCAGCAGCAGGATCAACGCGGTGCGCATCGAGGTCAGCTGACGCCATCCCCAGCGCAGCCACCCGACGAAGCCGAGGCGCGGCTGAGTGATGGATTCTTCGCCGTCGATGTGGTCCGACGGGCGGAGCGGGTCGCTGGACCTGTCGGTGGTGCTCACGTCATCCTTCCGATGCGTCTTCTTCTGATCAGAGCGGGAGGACGACACTGTTCATCACCGCCGTCAGTCGCGACATGATGTCGGTCCAGAGGCCGGTCACCATCAGCAGGCCGAGGACGATCAGCAGGATGCCGCCGATGACGTTCACGATGCGGATGTGCCGGCGCAGGAACCCGACGGCCTTGGTCGCCCACCCGAACCCGAGCGCGACCAGCAGGAACGGGATGCCGAGGCCGAGCGAGTAGGCGAGGCCCAGGAAGCCCGCGCGCACGGGGTCGCCCGCGTTGAAGGAGAGGGCGAAGATCGCCGTCAGGGTGGGGCCGAGGCAGGGTGCCCAGCCGATGCCGAGTGCGACGCCCAGCAGCGGTGCGCCGATCAGGCCGGCCTTCGAGTCGACGTGGAAGCGCAGCTCGCGCTGGGCGAAGCCGAACAGGCCCAGGAACACGAGGCCCATCAGGATGATCACACCGCCGAGGATGCGCGTGAACAGCTCGCCCCACTGGGTCAGGAACATGCTCGCCGCGCCGCCGAGGGCCGTCAGCGACACGAAGACGGCACTGAACCCGAGGATGAAGAGCAGCACGCCGACCACGAGACGACTGCGAGCCGGGGCCTCGATTGTTGAGACGGAGGCTCCGTCGACGTTCGCCGCCCGGCGAGGGGTGACCGCTCCCCCGAGGAATCCGAGGTAGCCGGGAACGAGCGGCAGCACGCACGGCGACAGGAACGACACGAGGCCGGCGAGCATCGCGACCGGGATCGCGAGCCACAGGGCTCCCGACCCGATGATGGCTTCGGGGTTCACGCCGCTCCTGCGAGACTCACGAGTCCTCCGCGAGCGCGTCCTTGACGAGCGTCGAGAGGATCGAGGTGCCGTCGATGGGACCGATGATGCGAGCCGCGACCCTGCCCTGCTTGTCGAGCACGAGCGTGGTCGGCGTGGCCTGCATCGGCACCGACGACGAGAAGGCGAGCTTCGCCTCGGCCGTGTCGACGTCGATGAGGCTCGGATAGGTCACGCCGAACTCATCCGAGAAGGCCTTGGCCGTGTCGGCCTGGTCGCGGGTGTTGACTCCGAGGAACGCGACGTCATCGCCGCCCTGCTCCTGCCAAACGCTCTCGAGGTCTTCCGCCTCGAGACGGCACGGGGCGCAGCCGGCGTACCAGAAGTTGACGACCGTCACCTTGCCCGCGAGCTCCGAGCTCGAGAAGTCCTCGCCGTTCTCGGTGACCCCGCCGAACTCGGCGACGGGCGCCTCCCGCTCGGCGACGGGGATCTCGACGATGGCACCGTCTGCGGCCACGTAGCCCGGGTTGTCACCGCTGAGGAAAGAGTCGTTCACGGGATCGGGAGCGCAGGCGCTCAAACCGATGGCTAGTACCGCGGCGAGCGCGGCACCGACCGCGCGGCGGGAACGCCGGATGCGGGAGGAGCGGCCGCTGCGGATCGGACGAACCGTCGAGGCGAGTGGCACGATTCCCAGTTTACGCGGGGGTTCCTATGCGTGGGCCGGGCGCAGCCCGGGCGCCGAACCTCCGTCAGAGACGCGCCAGGACGTCGGCGACGCTCGCCCGGAACCGCGGGCACGTGGCGATGTCGTGCGAACGGCATCCCATCGCGTGCTCGGTCATCTCGCGCGACCGGCGCATGTCCTCCATCCGACGGTCGAGGTCGTCGAGGTGCCGCTGCAGCACCTCGTGCCGGCCGGCGCTGCCGTCGTCGAGCAGCACCGCGATCTGCTCCAGCGTCATGCCCGCCGCCTTGCTGCGCTGGATGACGGCGATGCGCACCACCTCGTCCTGGCCATAGCGGCGCCGACCGGCCGAGTCGCGGGCCGGACGCAGCAGGCCGACGGACTCCCAGTGGCGCAGCACGTTCGTGGGCAGATCGAAGCGGGAGGCGACCTCGCCGACGGACCAGGGATTCTCGACGCTTGACTTCATGTTGACATGAAGTCACAGACTGGGGTGGAACGCAAGCGCCACCCCTCGGAAGGACCCCACATGTACGACGCGATCGTGATCGGTGCAGGCCCCGCCGGCCTGCAGGCGGCACTGACGCTCGGGCGGATGCATCGCCCCACGCTGATGCTGGATTCGGGAGAGTACCGCAACGGCACCGTGCAGCACATGCACAACGTCGTCGCGAACGACGGCACTCCCCCGGCGGAGTTCCGAGCGACGGCCCGCGCGCAGCTCGCCGAGTACGCCGACGTCGAGATCCGTGATGTCGGGGCGCAGCGCGTGACCGGATCCGCGGGAGCGTTCACCGTGATCCTCGCCGACGGGAGCAGCGCCGAGGCGACGACCGTGATCCTCGCCACCGGAGTCGCCGACGACCTCCCTCCCGTGCCGGGGCTGCAGGAGCTGTGGGGCACGAAGGCATTCAGCTGCCCGTTCTGCGACGGCCACGAGCACGCCGGCCGCTCCATCGGCATCCTCGGCCCCGCCCCTCGCGCCGAGCACCTGATCGGTCTGCTCGGCCGCATCGTGGGAGAGATCACCGTCTTCCCCGTGGAGCAGGAGTTCTCCGCAGAAGAAGTCCAGACGCTCGAGGGGCTGGGAGCGCGGGTCAGCGCGAGTCCGGTGACCGCGGTCGACCGCGACGGCGACGACGTGCGCATCGCGACGGAGTCCGGCGAACAGAAAGTGGCGGGTGTCTGCGTGGCCGCCGGCACCCTGCGCCATCGCGCGCCGTTCGCCGACCAGCTCGGTCTGCTGCTGCTGCCGTCGGGCTCGATCGAGATCGACGACTTCGGGCGCACGTCACTTGCCGGCGTCTTCGCGGCGGGCGATCTCGCGCATCCGGCCTCGCTTCCCGGCCCGATGGCGTCGGTGCTGCTGGCCGCCGCCGCGGGTCAGTTCGCCGCGGTCGGCGTCATCCAGTCGCTGATGGCGCCCTGACCGGAACCAGCCGCGTCGGGGGCCAGAACCTCAGACCGCCCCGACGTCGACCGCGCCGCCGGTCGCCGCCGGCTCTGCGTAACCGACCTCGCGCCACACATCGCCCACCAACTCGAACGATGTGACGCTCGAGAGGGCGCAGCGACGGGTGCGCGGGTCGTGCTGCAGCGGCAGGCCAGCGACCCGCAGGTGCGTGATCCAGATCGGCGCCTGATGCGACACCATCACGAGGTCGCCGGTGTCGACCGATCGCCAGGCTTCGGCCATCATGCCCAGCATCCGCTCGGCGATCGACGCATACGGCTCGCCCCAGCTCGGCAGCGAAGGCTGGCGCAGGTGCCACCACTTGAACGGGTTCATGAGAGAGCGACGCATCTGCGTGCCCTCGAACACGTTCGTCGGCTCGATCAGCCGGATGTCGATCTCGGGCGTGAGGCCGAACCGCTCGGCGAACGGCTCCGCCGATTCCTGAGCCCGCTCGAGAGGCGACGAGTACAGGCTCGCGACAGGGCGGTCCAGTCCCGCGATGTGATCGGCGGCAGCCTGGGCCATCGTCCGACCGGCTCTGCTCAGGTGGTAGTCGGGCAGCCGGCCATAGAGCACGCGCTTCGGGTTGTGCACCTCACCGTGTCGGACGAGATGCAGACGAGACGCCACCATGTCAGACCCTGCTGTAGCGGGAGTCGCCGAAGCCGAGGATCAGATACCCGATGTAGGGGAAGACGAAGAGCAGGAAGAAGGAGAACAGCCCGCCCCTGCCGAACCGCTCACCGAGCTTGACGGCCACGATGATCCCGAAGATGAACCCCACGATGGGAATCAGGTAGAGCAGTGCGAGCCAGCCGGACATGCCGGCGATCTTGACGAGGAACACCACGTTGACGAAGGGGATGATCGCGAGGATGCCGGGATACCCCGCCTTCGTGAACACCTTCCACAGACCGATGACGACGAGGACGTAGAAGACGAGCGTGATGAGGCCCGTCGTGCCGGAGAAGATCTGGGCGTACAGATCCGAGATGCCGTTGGAGTCCATGAAGACCCTTTCGCTGGTCGAGCGGCTGTCGTGGCGATCCTACTGACCGATATGCCACCGGCGGAGGAGGCGACACGGCCCCCGTAGAATGGGCGGGTTCATCATTTCCCAGATCAGGAGGAATCCTCCGTGCTTCGCACCCACTCGGCAGGCTCACTGCGAGCCGAGCATATCGGTCAGACCGTCACCCTCTCGGGTTGGGTCGATCGCCGTCGTGATCACGGAGGAGTCGCGTTCATCGATCTTCGGGATGCATCGGGCATCGCCCAGGTCGTCATCCGCGATGAGGAGATCGCGCACCCGCTGCGCAACGAGTTCGTCCTGCAGGTCACGGGCGAGGTCTCGCGTCGCCCCGAGGGAAACGCGAACCCGAACCTGCCGACCGGCGAGATCGAGCTGATCGCGACCGATGTCGTCGTGCTCAACGAGTCCGCTCCGCTGCCGTTCCAGGTGTCGACGGCCGTCGCCGACACCGAGACGGTCGGCGAAGAAGCGCGCCTCAAGTACCGCTACCTCGACCTGCGTCGCCCCGCCGCGGCATCCGCTCTGCGTCTGCGTTCGAACGTCTACAAGGCCGTCCGCGACGTGCTGCACGGCGAGGACTTCACCGAGGTCGAGACGCCGACGCTCACGCGCTCGACTCCCGAGGGCGCCCGCGACTTCGTCGTGCCCGCGCGCCTTCACCCGGGCAGCTGGTACGCGCTGCCGCAGTCGCCGCAGCTGTTCAAGCAGCTGCTCATGGTCGGCGGCGTCGAGAAGTACTACCAGATCGCGCGCTGCTACCGCGACGAGGACTTCCGCGCCGACCGCCAGCCGGAGTTCACCCAGCTCGACATCGAGATGAGCTTCGTCGATCAGGAAGACGTCATCACGCTGATGGAGACGCTCATCCAGGCGATGTGGAAGACCATCGGGGTCGATGTCTCGCTGCCGCTGCCGCGCATGACCTACGCCGATGCGATGGCGAAGTACGGCTCGGACAAGCCCGACCTGCGCTTCGGACTCGAGCTGGTCGAGGCGACCGAGTACTTCGCCGAGACCCCG
>NZ_JAGGPD010000668.1 GCF_018613995.1 Microbacterium sp. ISL-103
ACGACGACGTCATCCACCAGAGCGCTGCCTCTGGCGCGCAGATGTTCGTGTTTCAAACCAACAATGCGGATTTCAGAGGCACGGACGAGAACCTCCAACAGCTGGCCATCGCCCGTATGCGCGCGCTCGAAACAGGGAGAACTGCCGTCAACGTCTCCACCACCGGGACCAGTCAAGTCATCGGCCGCGATGGAAAAGTGTTGGCTCAGGTTGCGGTGGACACGACCGCGGCGAAGATCACCGAGGTCCCCCTCCGCACCGGCACGACCCTCGCCGTCGTGCTGATGCCTTGGCTCGGCTGGACACTCAGTATCGGAAGCGTACTCGCGCTGCTCGTCATGTCGATCCGACAGCGGCGGTCGGATGCTCACTCCCAGGAAGACGGATGGATGAAGTTGTGAAACTCAAGATTCTGACCTCTGTCGCGGCACTCTGCGCCCTGTTTCTACTCAGCAGCTGCGCACCCACCGTCCACCTCGAGCCCGCAGCAAACGCGAATGACCCGCTGTGCGCAGAGGTCACCGTACGACTACCGGACTCGATAGGCGACCAGGCTCGCGTCTGGACGGACGCTCAGGCCACCGCAGCATGGGGCACCCCCAGCAGCGTGCTCCTCACCTGCGGGTTGGAGCCCCCGGCCCCCACCACGCTGCAATGTGTCAGCTTGGGTGGCGTCGATTGGATCGTCGACGAGGAGGACACCCCGAATCTGCGGCTCACAACCTACGGCCGAGAGCCAGCTGCCCAGGTGTACGTGGACACCACCACCCTGTCGGCAGACGCGGTTCTTGAATCTCTCGCCGGGGCGATCCAGCAGCTCCCCAAGACCGGTGAATGCACGGCACCTGTGACCGAAGACCCAGACGTCGTGGGCGATGAGACGGGAGAAACCGCTCCATGAATCCCGTTGTTCTCCGGATTGTTGGTCCGACGATTCTCGTTGTCGCCGCACTCATCGCTGCGGTGGTCGGGCTCGCGATCGGTGGAGGAGCTGC
The DNA here is from genome assembly GCF_018613995.1 of Microbacterium sp. ISL-103. Lineage (GTDB taxonomy): Bacteria > Actinomycetota > Actinomycetes > Actinomycetales > Microbacteriaceae > Microbacterium. The sequence goes on from NZ_JAGGPD010000668.1 coordinate 996, forward strand.
ACCGAGACTCACCAATGACCCTGGAGCGCTCGTGCGATGGGGACTCCCGGCCGCGAAGCTGATCGTCAATCTTTCCGGTG
>NZ_JAGGPD010000669.1 GCF_018613995.1 Microbacterium sp. ISL-103
CGCAGTAACGGCACTCTCACCGAATTCCGCGACGGCGAGGTGCCGTGGCCGACGCTGCGCCAGGAGGGCCAGACGGTCTTCCGCTGGGCCGGGTGGGAGAGGGCGAAGGTCGCTCGCGAGGCGCTCGACCGAGCCGGCGTCGAGCCGACCGACATCGCCGCGTTCATCCCGCATCAGGCGAACATGCGCATCATCGACGAGTTCGCCAAGCAGCTGAAGCTGCCCGAGTCCACCGTGATCGCCCGCGACATCGAGACGACCGGCAACACCTCCGCCGCCTCGATCCCGCTGGCGAGCCACCGGCTGATGGCCGAGCACCCCGAGCTCTCAGGTGGCCTGGCACTGCAGATCGGCTTCGGCGCGGGTCTCGTCTTCGCCGCCCAGGTCGTCGTCCTCCCCTGAGAACGCGCCGACTTTCCCTAGACTGTTCCACGGTTCCGAATACAACCCGTAAGAAAGAGGAAGACCACATGGCTTTCACCAACGATGAGGTCCTCGCAGGCCTCGCAGAGCTGATCACCGACGAGACCGGCATCAACGCCTCCGAGGTCGCCCTCGAGAAGTCGTTCACCGACGACCTCGACATCGACTCGATCTCGATGATGACCATCGTCGTCAACGCAGAAGAGAAGTTCGGCGTCACCATCCCCGACGACGAGGTCAAGAACCTCAAGACCGTCGGCGACGCCGTCAACTTCATCGTCGCAGGCCAGGAGTAATCCACGCAGGATGCCACCCCCGCACCCGCGGGGCGTGGCATCCTCCGCCTTGCCCGTTCTCCGCTCGACCCGCCCGACAAGGAACCACACATGACCAAGCGCATCGTCGTCACCGGCATCGGCGCCACGTCCGCCATCGGCGGGACCGCCCCCGAGAACTGGACGAACCTGCTCGCCGGCCAGTCCGGCACCCGCACCCTCGAACACGACTGGGTGAAGGAGTACGACCTTCCCGTCACCTTCGCCGCCGAGGCGATCGTCCGCCCCGAAGAGGTCCTGCCCCGCCACGAGGCGAAGCGCCTCGACCCCTCGTCGCAGTTCGCGCTCATCGCGGCACGCGAGGCCTGGGCGGATGCAGGATCCCCCGAAGTCGCCCCCGAGCGGCTCGGCATCGACTTCGCCACCGGCATCGGTGGCCTCTGGACACTCCTCGACGCATGGGACACGCTGCGCGAGAAGGGTCCGCGCCGAGTGATGCCGCTCACGGTTCCGATGCTCATGCCGAACGCCGCGGCCGGAAACCTCTCGCTGCAGTTCCAGGCTCGCGCCTATGCGCAGACCGTCGTGAGCGCGTGCGCCCCGAGCACCGAGTCGATCACCCACGCCTTCCACCACCTGCAGGACGGAC
>NZ_JAGGPD010000670.1 GCF_018613995.1 Microbacterium sp. ISL-103
CGAGCACCGCGATGCCGAAGACCGCGACGCTCCACAGCAGCGCAGACCGCGGCGACGAGCGTCTGACGACCGCGCTCCACAGCACGATCGACGGTATCGCGGTCACGAAGATCGCACCCAGCAGCAGACTGCCCTCGCCCTCGGCGGCGCCCAGCGAGTACCGCACGTAGAAGGGGAGCGCTGCGAGGATGACGGCGATCGAGGTCTGGATGAACAGCGACCCGAGCACATAGGGCACGAACGCCCGGTTCGCGAACGTGTAGGTCAGCTGGTCACGCCAGCGCATCGCCTCGGAGGCGGCTTCGGGCGCCTGTCGTTCGATCATCCCGCCGAAGAACGACCATACGAGCAGCACGAGGCAGACGGTCGAGAGCACGATCGCCATGCCGGGCCAGCCGATGAAGCCGTAGAGAGCGGGGGCGCCCGCCGTGCCCAGCACGATGCCGAGGATCGCGAAGATCTGCCGGGGGACGTTGCCGCGAGCCCGCTCCTGCGTGGTGCGGAAGATCTCGGGGAACAGCGCCGAGATGTTGAGCACCACGACCACGAACGCGATGTCGTACACCGCGACGACGACCAGGAACCAGACGATCAGCCCGGCGGCCGGCAGCTGCGGCGGCATCCAGATCAGGGCGAAGGCGACGACGAGCGGCACGATCCCAAGGCCGATCCAGGGGATGCGGCGGCCCCACCGGGTGCGGATGCGGTCGGACACCGCGCCGACGACCGGGTTGAGCACGGCGTTCAGCACCCCGTGCGCGATCATCGCGGCCGCCACCCACGTCGGCTCGACGCCGAGCTGCGTGACGTAGAAGTAGACCACGAACGCCGAGAACGTCTGCGCCATGAGCTGCGTCGGAAAACCGGATGCTCCGAACGCGATCGCCTGCGAGCGCGTCGGCGCGCCATCCAGTCGTCGCTCGCGCAGCCGCGTGGCGAGCAAGGTCATGCCCGACGGCCCCGCTGCAGGTCGCGCAGGTCGCGCCACCCGAGTCGCACCAGGCCCTCGTCGGCGATCGCCTGCAGCACCGCCGGGTCGGAGAGCAGACGAAGCTCCTGACCGCGTTTCGCCGCCGCGAAGTCGACTGCGGCGCGCAGCTCATCGTCATCCACCATCGGATGCAGGTAGATCTCGGTCACCCCGGCGGGCACCGCTCGAAGCAGCGCGATGAAGCCGTCTCGCACCTGCTCGTACGACTCGCCCGGCACCTCTTCGAACGGGTGGCTCCACAGGCGGTCGATGATGACCACGCCCGCCTCGTCGGCCGCGGCGGCGGCTTCGGCGAGCTTGCCCTGCAGCGCGGCGTCGTCGCCGGTGCCCTCCAT
>NZ_JAGGPD010000065.1 GCF_018613995.1 Microbacterium sp. ISL-103
GCTCGTGTCCGAGACCGAGGGGGCCACGCCATCGCAGGAAGCCTGGTTCGCGCTGCGCGTGGCCAGGGCGCTGAGGGAAGACATTCCCGAGACGGTGGCGACTGTCCTCAACGACATCGAGCTGCCGACGCTGCTGACGCTCGCCGACATGGAGGTCGCGGGGGTCTCCGTGTCGCACGAGGTGCTCTCGACCTTCTCTGCAGAGCTGGCGACGCGAGCCGAGGGGCTTGCCCAAGACGCGTTCGGCATCGTCGGGCGTGAGTTCAACCTCGGTTCCCCGAAGCAGCTCCAGGAAGTGCTGTTCGATGATCTGCAGCTCCCGAAGACCCGGAAGACCAAGACCGGCTATTCGACGGATGCCGCCGTCCTGGCCGATCTGCAGGAATCACACCCGCACCCCTTCCTCGGTCTTCTGCTTCAGCACCGTGAGGCGACGAAGCTGCGACAGATCATCGAGTCCCTCGACACCGCCATCGGCCCCGATCACCGGGTGCACACGACGTACGTGCAGACCGGGAGCCAGACCGGACGGCTGTCGAGCACAGATCCGAACCTGCAGAACATCCCGGTGCGCACCGAGGAGTCCCGCCGGATCCGCAGCGCGTTCCAGGTGGGCGAGGGGTACGAATCGCTTCTCACCGCCGACTACTCGCAGATCGAGATGCGGATCATGGCCCACCTCTCGGGCGATGAGGGCCTCATCGAGGCGTTCAACAGTGGCGAAGACCTCCACCGATTCGTCGGAGCTCGGGTCTTCGGCGTCGAGCCGAGCGACGTCACGGCTCCGATGCGCACCAAGGTGAAGGCGATGTCATACGGGCTGGTCTACGGTCTCTCCGCATTCGGGCTGTCCAAGCAGCTGCGCATCGAGCAGTCCGAGGCGAAGCAGCTGATGGTCGAGTACTTCGCACGTTTCGGCGCCGTGCGCGACTACCTTCGGGCCTCGGTGATGAAGGCGAAGGAGGTCGGCTACACCGAGACGATCTTCGGTCGTCGTCGTCCTTTCCCCGACCTGGCGAGCCCGAATCGCGTCCTGCGCGAGAACGCTGAGCGTGCGGCGCTGAACGCGCCGATCCAGGGGAGCGCAGCCGACATCATGAAGATCGCGCTGCTGCACATCCACGACGACCTGCGCTCCGAAGGACTCGCCTCGCGTGTGCTTCTGCAGATCCACGACGAACTCGTGGTCGAGGTGGCATCGGGGGAGTGGGAGGCGACCGAGCGGATCGTGCGCACCCGCATGGGAGATGCCGCCGATCTGACCGTCCCGCTCGACGTGCAGGTGGGCCGAGGACACGACTGGAACGAGGCAGCCCACTGAGCGTCCGCCCGCTCCGACAGACCGATATGTCGCGCTGATGGTGCAGGGCTACGCTGAAGGGATGACCTCTTCGCCTCGTACCCCGTCTGCCATCGACAAAGTCGCCGATGAGTGGGTCGACACCATCGCGGTGCTCGCTCCGACGCTCGGCACCTACATCGGCCGTGACGAGGTCAACGACCGCTTCGGCGACCTCAGTCCCGCGGGGCACGAGGAGATCGTCACGGCGACGCGAGCGTCGCTCGCGAAGCTCGGCGCGCTGGAGCCCGTCGACGCGATCGATGAGGTCACCAAGACCGACCTGTCGGCCGAGCTGAGTCTCGACCTCGAGCTGCACGACGCGAACTGGCATCTGCGCGATCTCAACGTGATCGCCTCTGCCGCCCAGGATGTACGGTCCGCCTTCGACCTCATGCCGACGGCGACCGCCGACGACTGGTCCGTGGTGGCAGCACGTCTCGCGGCGGTACCCGATGCTCTCAAGGGCTACACCGAGACCCTGCGTGCCGGTATCGCGGCCGGCGTCACCCCCGCGCGTCGCCAGGTGATCGAGGTCGCGACGCAGATCGATCGCTACACCGCCGACGACGGCTTCTTCGCGGCCTTCGTCGCCGACGCCGCGCCCGAGGAGGGCAACCTGCCGGCATCCCTCGCTCGCACTCTGGCCGACAACTCCGCGGCGGCGCGCGTCGCCTACGACGAGCTGCGCGGCTTCCTGGCCGAAGAGCTGGCCCCGGTCGCGACCGAGACCGACGCCGTGGGCCGCCAGCTCTACGCGTTGAACTCGCGTCGTTTCCTCGGCGCCACGATCGACCTCGATGAGACCTACGAATGGGGTCGCGAGGAACTCGCACGCATGGTCGCCGAGCAGACGGCCATCGCGAACGAGATCCTCCCCGGTGCCTCTGTCGAAGAGGCAGTGGCGCACCTCGAGGCCGACCCGACGCGCAAACTCGTCGGCACCGATGCGCTGCAGCGCTGGATGCAGGAGACGAGTGACCGCGCGGTCGCCGAGCTCGGCGCAACGCACTTCGACATCCCCGAGGCGATTCGCACGCTCGAATGCATGATCGCGCCCACTCAGGAGGGCGGGATCTACTACACCGGTCCGACCGACGACTTCTCGCGCCCCGGCCGCATGTGGTGGTCTGTTCCCGAGGGCGTCACCGAGTTCGACACGTGGCGTGAGCTCACGACCGTCTATCACGAGGGCGTTCCCGGCCATCATCTGCAGATCGCTCAGGCCGTCTACAACCGCGCCGAGCTGAACTCCTGGCGTCGACTGCTCGCGGGAACCTCAGGGCACGCCGAGGGCTGGGCTCTCTATGCCGAGCGCCTCATGCAGCAACTCGGATATCTCGACGACCCGGCTGACCGTCTCGGCATGCTCGATGGGCAGCGGATGCGTGCCGCTCGCGTCGTGCTCGACATCGGCGTGCACCTGGGCAAGCCGCGTCTCGAGGGCGACGGAGTGTGGGATGCCGAGTACGCCCTCGACTTCATGCGCAAGAACGTGAACATGTCCGACCAGTTCGTGCAGTTCGAGGTGAACCGCTACCTCGGGTGGCCGGGCCAGGCGCCGTCGTACAAGGTCGGTCAGCGCATCTGGGAGCAGGTACGCGATGCGTACCAGGCCGAGCGCGGTCCGGACTTCGACGTCAAGGAGTTCCACAAGCGGGCTCTCGACATGGGCGGGGTCGGTCTCGACACCCTGCGGACAGCACTTCTGACCCGCTGAGGGAATGCGTGAGCCTCCGCCGGTGTTCATTCAGCTGAATAGAAAGGGCTGACATGAGCATCGAGTTCGGGCTGGACACCTTCGGCGATATCACGAGAGGCGACGACGGCGAGCTGCTGACCGGCGCGCAGACGATCCGCAACATCGTCGAGCAGGCGGAGAAGGCAGACAGCGTCGGCGTCGACTTCTTCGGCGTGGGTGAGCACCACCGCACCGAGTTCGCCGTGTCGTCGCCCGAGATGGTGCTCGCCACGATCGCCGGCCGCACGAAGGACATCCGTCTCGGCACCGCAGTGACGGTGCTGTCGTCAGATGATCCCGTGCGCGTCTTCGAGCGCTTCGCGACGCTCGATGCCCTTTCGAACGGCCGTGCCGAGGTGGTGCTCGGTCGTGGCTCGTTCATCGAATCGTTCCCGCTGTTCGGATACGACCTGCGCGACTACGACGCCCTCTTCGAGCAGAAGCTCGAGCTGTTCGTCGAGCTCCTGAAGGAAGAGCCGGTGACATGGTCGGGCACGATGCGCGCGTCGCTCGAGAATGCCAATGTGTTCCCGAAGACCGAGAACGGCCTGCGCACATGGGTGGGCGTGGGTGGCAGCCCCGAGTCGGTCGTCCGGGTCGCCCGCCACGGGCTCGGACTCATGCTCGCGATCATCGGCGGCCCCGCGGGCCGATTCCGCCAGTTCGTCGATCTCTATCACCGTTCGGTCGCGTCGTTCGGCACGACCTCGCATCCGATCGCCGTCCACTCTCCGGGGCACATCGCCGACACCGACGAGGACGCATGGGAGGCCGCGTACTCGGGGTTCGAGGCCATGAACAACACCATCGGTCGTGAGCGTGGGTGGCCTGCCTACAGTCGTGCGCGCTTCCAGAACGATGTGGGCCCCGCTGGTGCGCTGTACGTCGGATCGCCCGACCGGGTGGCGACCAAGATCGCCGACACGGTGACGACGCTCGGCCTCGGCCGGTTCGATCTGAAGTATGCCACCGGCACCCTGTCTCATGCTTCGATGATGCGCAGCATCGAGCTCTACGGGAGCGAGGTCATTCCTCGGGTGCGCAGGATCCTCGCGGATCGCGACTGATCCCGAGCTCGGCAGCGCGGTGCGCGCCTCTACGATGAAAGCATGGCCAACACCGCGCTGCCGAGCCGGGCGTCGATCGCCGGGCGTCTCGACGAGCTCCCGTTCACTCGTCGCCATCTGCGTCTGCTCACCGGCTCGGGAGTCGGCTGGGCGTTGGACGCGATGGATGTCGGGCTCATCTCCTTCATCCTCGCCGCTCTCACAGTGCAGTGGGA
>NZ_JAGGPD010000066.1 GCF_018613995.1 Microbacterium sp. ISL-103
TTCTGGATGGCGACGGCGATCGTGCTGCTTCTGGCGACCACGCTGTGGTCGATCCTGTTCGGCCGCGGGCCGCTCGAACGACTCGTCGGGCGCGCGGCTGTCGCGATGTCGACCCCACCGGCCACGACAGCTTCTAGGCTTGGTGCATGACGATTCCTGCACTCGAACTGAACGACGGCCACTCCATCCCGCAGCTCGGCTACGGGGTGTTCAAGGTTCCGGCCGATGAGACCGAGCGCGCCGTGAGCGAGGCGCTCGAGATCGGCTACCGCCACATCGACACGGCCGCCATCTACGGCAACGAAGAGGGTGTGGGAGCGGCCATTGCCGCCTCCGGCATCGCCCGCGACGAGCTGTTCATCACCACGAAGCTGTGGAACGACCGCCACCACGACGAGCAGCCCCGCGCCGCCATCGGCGAGAGCCTCGAGAAGCTCGGGCTGGATGCCGTCGACCTCTACCTCGTGCACTGGCCGACCCCGGCCAAGGACGACTACGTGCACGCCTTCGCCAAGCTCATCGAGCTGCGCGAGGCCGGCCTCACGCGCAGCATCGGCGTGTCGAACTTCCTCGTGCCGCACCTCGAGCGCGTCGTCGCAGAGACCGGAGTGACCCCCGCGGTCAACCAGATCGAGCTGCACCCGGCCTACCAGCAGCGCGACGTGGTCGACTGGGCGACCGAGCACGGCATCCGCATCGAATCGTGGGGTCCCCTCGGCCAGGGCAAGTACGACCTGTTCGGCACGCCCGCGATCGCCGAGGCCGCAGCAGCCCATGGCGTCACCCCCGCCCAGGCGGTGCTGCGCTGGCACCTGCAGCGCGGTTTCATCGTGTTCCCGAAGTCGGTGCGCGCCGAGCGCCTGCGCGAGAACCTCGACGTGTTCGGCTTCGAGCTGACCGACGCCGAGGTCGCGTCGATCGATGCCCTCGACCCGCTCGACGGCTCGGGCCGCGTCGGCGCACACCCTGACGACGTCAACTGAGGCGCCCCGTTTCGACAGATGACGCCCCGTGTCGCTTCCCGCGACACGGGGCGTCGTCGTGAGTAGCGTCAACCGCATGACAGCTCCCTACCGCGTCGTCGCCGTCTCCGGTTCTCTGCACGAGCCCAGCAAGACCACGGCCCTCATCCGTGCGATCGCGGGTGCGGTCGCCCAGCGCGCCGAGGTCGAGATCGAGGTCATCGAGCTCACCGACATCGGGCCTTCGCTCGCCGGGGCCCTTCGTCGCGACCACCTGCCGGCGAACGTCGAGGAGAAGCTCGTCGCGATCGAGACGGCCGATCTGCTGATCGTCGGGAGTCCCGTGTACCGGGCGTCCTTCACCGGTCTGTTCAAGCACCTGTTCGACTTCGTCGGTCAGTACGAGCTCGTCGGCAAGCCGGTTCTGCTCGCGGCGACCGGCGGGGGCGAGCGTCACGCGCTGATCATCGAGCACCAGCTGCGGCCGCTCTTCGCGTTCTTCCAGGCGCTGACGCTGCCTCTCGGCGTCTACGCCAGCGACACCGACTTCGACGGCTACGTGATCGCATCCGACGTGCTGCAGGCGCGCATCTCTCTCGCAGCCGATCGCGCGCTGCCTCTCGTCGGCTACGCGGCCTCTCGACCGGCCGAACAGCTGCTCGTCTCCTGAGCGGGTCGTAGCGGGGCGGCTGCGAGCGGGGCGGCGTAGCGTGGGCGTATGACGAACCGGCTCGCCGACACGCTCAGCCCCTATCTCCGCGCCCACGCCGACAACCCTGTCGACTGGTATCCCTGGGGGCCGGAGGCCTTCGCCGAGGCGCAGCGCCGCGACGTTCCGCTGCTGATCTCGATCGGCTACTCGACCTGTCATTGGTGCCACGTGATGGCCAGGGAGTCGTTCGCCGATCCCGACACCGCCGCCCTGATCAACCGCGACTTCGTGGCGGTCAAGGTCGATCGGGAGGAGCATCCCGACGTCGACGGCGCCTACATGGCTGCGGCGTCGGCGTTCACGCAGAACCTCGGCTGGCCGCTCACCGCGTTCACGACGCCGCAGGGTCGCACGTTCTATGCCGGCACCTACTGGCCGCCCGAGGCGCGGCAGCCCATGCCCGCCTTCCGCGACGTGCTCGCCGCGGTGCAGGAGGCGTGGACGCTGCGTCGCACCCAGGCCGTGGAGTCGGCCGATGCCGTCGCCGACGCTCTCGCGAGAGCGGCGCACTCGACCCCCGCAGAGCTGCCGGACACCGCATCCGTCGCCGCGGCAGCCGAGGCGATCGCGGCCCGCGAAGACACTCTGTTCGGCGGATTCGGCGGCGCGCCGAAGTTCCCCGTCGCCACGACGCTGAGCCTGCTGCAGACCCCGCTGGTGCGCCGTGAGGCTCCGGATGCCGCGGCGTCGGCAGACCGGGCGCTCGCGGCGATGGCGGCATCCGCTCTGCACGATGCCGACGGAGGCTTCTTCCGTTACGCGACGCAGCGCGACTGGACCGTGCCGCATTACGAGCGGATGCTGACCGACAACGCGCAGCTGCTCGCCATCGCCCTCGACGCGGGCGACGAGGCGACGGCGCGCGGTGTCGCGGACTTCCTGCTGCGCACCCTCGGTCGCGAGGGCGGCGGCTTCGGTGCGGCGCAGGACTCGGAGTCGTGGATCGACGGAGCGCGCAGCGAGGGCGGGTACTACCTGCGCCCGGTGGATGAGCGCGCGGGCCTCGAGCCTCCCGCGGTCGACGGCAAGGTCATCACCGGGTGGAACGGCCTCGCGATCGCCGCGCTCGCTCGGGCGGGCGCAGCCCTCGGTGAGACCGAGTGGGTCGAAGCCGCCGCCTCCGCGGCCGAGGCGGTGGGGCGAGTCAACACGGATTCGACCGGCGCCCTCGTGCGAGCCTCGCTCGACGGCGTCGCCTCGGCGGCGGTGGCGACCACGGCCGATGTCGCCCTGTTCGCCGAGGGGCTGTTCGCGCTCGCCGTCGCGACCGGCGAGGCGGCCTGGGCGGTCACGGCGCGCGGGCTGCTCGAGCGGGCACTGGCCGGCGTCGAGCGCGACCCGCTGCTCACCGAGCACGGCATCGCGGTCGCGCCTGACCAGACCGATGGGGATCTGCCCTCGGGTGCGGCCGCCCTGGCATCCGCGGCTCTCACCGCCTGGCGCCTCGGGGCGGGGGACCGGTATCGCCAGGCTGCCACCGAGCAGGTGCGTGCGCACGCGGCGTCTGCCCTCGCTCTGCCGTTCGCGCACGGCAGCCTGCTGCGCACGGCTGCGGGGCTGATCGACGGGCCGCGACAGATCGTCGTCGTCACCGAGGATCCGACCGGAGCGCTCGCCGTGGCCGGACGCCGCGCGGATGCGGACGTCGCCTGCGTCGTCACGCCTCGGCAGGCGCGGTCGTTCGCCGACGCCGGATTCGAGCTGTTCGAGGGCAAGGGCGGTGCGGGTGAGCAGGCCTTCGACTGCCGGTCGTTCGTGTGCCGACTTCCGGTGGTCGATCCCGCCGAACTTCCCCTCGCGCGCTGATCGGCGAGCCCGTGCCGGTGTGGGTCGTTCAGATCCAGCCGGGCAGCCAGTTGTGCAGCCGCCAGAAGTCGTAGGGAACGCTGATGCCGGTCCATACGGGGTAGAAGAACGCCGAGATGAGCAGCACGACGGCGAGGAAGACGATCACCGTGCGCTCACCAGACTGCCGTCGGTGCAGCGTGTCCTCCCGCCGTCCGGCGATCTGGCGCAGCACGACGGCGAGCCCGATGACGAGGAACGGCACCATCGTGACCGTGTAGAACTGGAAGATCGTGCGCTCGGGGAACATCAGCCACGGGATGTACGTCGCAGCCAGACCCACGAGCGGGAAGGTGACTGCGGGCCCCACCGGCTGACGCTCGATCCAGCCGCGCACCATCCGGTAGATCAGGTACACGGCGGCTGCGACTCCCGCGTACCAGATGATCGGATTCGGGATCGTCGAGATCACGGCGATGCAGTGGTCCACGCCGCAGGGGGCGGGGTCGGTGCCCACCCACACCGCCGTGGGGCGCAGCAGCAGGGGCCATTCCCAGGCCGGGCTGGCGTAGGGGTGTCCTTTGCTGAGGCCCACGTGGAAGTTCAGGATCGCCTGGTGGTAGTTCCAGAGGGCGACCAGCGGATTCGGGTCGCTGTCGCGGGCGTAGCCGCCGGCGGTGACGAGCCAGCCGGTCCAGCTCACCAGGTAGGTGGCCAGGGCCGGCACGACCAGCAGGACGAACGACACCGGTCCCTGCAGGAACGCGGCCGCGCTCGGCCAGAGCACGATCCCGGCGCGACGCCGAGCGAGAGCCTCCGTCACCACGACGTAGAGCCCGAAGGCCGCGAGGGCGTACAGCCCCGACCACTTCACGGCGCACGCGGCGCCGAGGGCCACCCCCGCCGCGATCAGCCAGGGGCGTCGCCAGAGCACCGGACCCCACATCGGATCGGGGGATTCGAGGTCGGGGCGCTCGAGCACGGGGATCGTGCGATCGCGGTCGAGCAGGATGAACAGTGCGCCGAGCAGCAGGAAGAAGGTCAGCGGGCCGTCGAGCAGGGCGATGCGGCTCATCACGATGCTGAGGCCGTCGACGGCGAGCAGCAGCGCGGCGACCGTCGCGAGGGCGATCGAGCGGGTCAGTCGGCGGGCGACGAGGTACACGAGCAGCACGGTGGCCGAGCCGAGCACGGCCACGGCGATGCGCCAGCCCACCGTGTTGTCGGGGCCGCCGACCGCCATCCCCAACGCGATCAGCCACTTTCCGAGCGGCGGGTGCACGATGAAGGCGCCCGACTCCGACAGCGGCAGCTTCTGCAGGGTGATGAACGCCTCGTTCGCTTTCTCGCCCCAGGTGCCCTCGTAGCCGAGAGTCCACAGCGACCAGGCGTCCTTGACGTAGTACGTCTCGTCGAAGGCGAGCTGGTGCGGGTGTCCGAGGTTGATCAGGCGCAGCACCGCGGCCAGCACGGTGACGACGAGAGGCGCGACCCAGCCGAGCATCCGCCTCCGGCGGGCGTCGAGCAGGATGCGGTCGCGCAGCTGTCCGTAGCGCGTCAGTCGCTGCTCGGGCGGAGGCAGCAGAGGCACGGGCGCGGTCACCGCTCCAGCCTAGACAACCCGCCGGTGCGCCCCGCCTAAGCTGGGCAGGTGATCATCCTCGCTGCAACACCGATCGGAAACCTCGGGGATGTCTCGCGTCGCCTCGTCGAGGTGCTGGAGAACGCCGAGGTCGTCGTCGCCGAAGACACCCGCACGACCCAGCGGCTGATGCAGGCGCTGCAGATCAGCAACCGGCCGCGTCTGATCGCCCTGCACGACCACAACGAGAAGCAGAAGGCCGCAGAGCTCGCGATGCTCGCCGCCGAGACCGATGTGGTCGTGATGAGCGATGCGGGGATGCCCGCCATCAGCGACCCCGGCTACGGGCTCGTCGCCGAGGCCGTGGCGCAGGGTGTGACCGTGACGGCCATCCCCGGTCCGAGCGCGGTGCTGATGGCCCTGTCGATCTCGGGGCTGCCGACCGATCGCTTCACCTTCGAGGGCTTCCTGCCCCGCAAGCCGGGGGAGCGGCGGTCGACGCTGCGGGCGCTCGCCGCAGAGCCTCGCACGATGATCTTCTTCGAGTCCCCCGCGCGGTTGGCGTCGTCGCTCGCCGACATGGGCACCGCCTTCGGCGAAGACCGGCGCATCGCGGTCTGCCGCGAGCTGACGAAGTTCTACGAAGAGGTCCGCCGTGGCACGGCGGCAGAGCTCGTCGACTGGGCGAGCGCAGGGGTCAAGGGCGAGATCGTGGTCGTCGTCGAGGGCGCACCGCACCGGGAGTCCTCTGCGCAAGACGCTCTGGCGCAGGTGCAGCGGCTCGTGGCATCCGGTGTGCGTCTGAAAGAGGCGTGCGCCGAGGTCGCCGCGGCCACCGGACTGTCGTCCCGCGACCTCTACCAGGCGGCGCTCGCGGCTCGCAGCTGATGGGTCGGGATGCGGGCATCGCGGCGGCATACGATGCGCGCGCCCCGGAGTACGTCGGGATGGCCGGCACGATCGCGCAGATGGATGCTCGGGATGCGGCGACGATCGCGGCATGGCGTGACAGCACATCCGGACTGCTGCTCGACGCAGGGTGCGGCCCCGGGCACTGGACCGCCTTCCTGGGTGACGGCGGACGCGAGGCGTGGGGTGTCGACCTGTCTTCGGAGTTCATCGAGACCGCACGGGCGCGTCACCCCGGCATCCGTTTCGAGCACGGCTCGTTCCGCTCGCTTCCTGCCGAGAGCGCAACGGTCGGCGGCATCCTCGCCTGGTACTCGCTGATCCACACCCCACCGGCTGATCTGCCCGAGATCCTCGCCGAGTTCGGTCGCGTTCTCGCCCCCGGCGGCAGCATCCTGATCGGATTCTTCGACGGCGAGGCGCGCGAGCCGTTCGCGCACGCGATCGCCCCGGCGTACTTCTGGTCTGCCGAGGCGCTCGCCGCAGACCTCGTCCATGCGGGCACCGACGTCGTATCCGTCGAGACCCGCGGCCGCGAACCCGGCGAGATCAGCACCCGCCCCCACGGCTCGCTCGTCGCCCGCCTCGCGCCGGGTACCCTGGTGCACACGCAACCCGAGGAGGACCGAGCGTGAGCAAGAAGGCGACCGTCTACGACGTCGCAGAGCGCGCAGGGGTCTCGATCGCCACGGTCTCGCGCGTGCTGCGGCAACCGGATGCGGTGCGCCCCGCGACCCGTGAACGTGTGCTCGACACGGTCTCGGCCCTCGGATACGTGCCCAGTGGTGCCGCTCGGGGGCTGGCAGAGCGCCGCACCGGCGTGCTGGGGCTCTATTTTCCGGGATTCGACGCGTCGGAGGATGCACCGATCCTCGATGTGCTGGCCGACGAACAGGCCGGGACGCCGCCGTTCACGGTCGAGCAGGCGTCGACGGATGCCGATGCGCCGCATCCGACCATGCTGTTCCTCGACGAGGTGCTGCGCGGGGCCGAGCTCGAGGCCTGGAAGCAGGGCTTCGTGCTGATGATCGGCGTCGGCCGCGACGACCCCACCCGCGAGACCGTGCGCGACATCGCCGGCCGGGTCGACGGGCTGATGGTGCTGGCGCAGAGTGTGCCGGACGACGTGCTCGCCCGACTCGCTCAGCGCATTCCGGTGGTCGTGCTCTCGGGCCCCGCGCGGGGTGACAGCTACGACCACGTCACGGTCAGCAACGCCGAGGCGATGACCGAGCTCACCCGTCTCGTGCTCGCGCAGGCCGACCCCGGGGGGATCGCCTTCCTCGGTGGCCCGGAGGACTCACCCGACGGCGCGCAGCGGTGGGACGGCTTCACCGCCGCCGTCGCCGAGGCGGGGATCGACCTTGAAGACGTGACGGTGCTCCGCGGGGATTTCACCCGCGCATCGGGTCATGCCGCGGCCGAGCAGCTGATCGCTCGCGGGGCGCCGTCGGTGCTGGTCGCGGCCAACGACCAGATGGCGCTGGGGGCGATCGACGCGTTCAGCGCAGCGGGCATCCGTGTGCCGCACGATGTGCGGGTCACCGGCTTCGACGGGCTCGAGGCCGCCGCGCTGTCGCGACCGACGCTCACCACCGTCCGCCAGCCGATGATCGACCTCGGTCGCGCCGCCGTGCAGCTGCTCGCGCGGCGCCTCGAGCGGCCGGACGCTGATCCGATGACGGTGCGTCTGCCGCTGCAGATCCTCGTCCGCGAGAGTTCGCAGCGCCCCCACTGAGGAGTCCGGCCCCACGTTCAGGCGCGATCGTGCAGCGTGATGCGGTAGCCGTCGGGGTCGGCGAACGTGAACGTGCGGCCGAACGGGCCGTCGATCGGGGCGGCGGCTATCGTGTGCCCGTCGGCGGCGAGCGCATCATGGATCGCCTGCACGTCCGTGGCGTGCAGCCAGATCGCGGCGCCGATGCCCGGCTGGTCGACCCCATCGAGGTCGGTGTCGGGAGCGAGGTCGCGCAGCGCGAAGGCGATGGGCGTCGTCTCGAAGACCACGGCGTGCGGCGGGCCCGCCTGCGAGCGGACCAGGCCGAGATACTTCTCGTAGAACGCCTGGGAGGCGGTGAGGTCGCGGGTCTGCAGCGAGATGAAATCGGGGCCGGTGACGGGCATGATGCGCTCTTTCGTTCGGTGTCAGTTATCTGACACGGATCAATCTATGTCAGAATACTGACATGAGTCAAGACGGTGTCGGCATCGACCTGGACACATCCCTCGGGTACCTGCTCAAAGAGGCAGCGAGCGCCCTGCGCGCGGCGATGGAGGAGGTGCTGCGCCCGCTCGGCATGACAATCACGCACTACTCGTGCCTCGAGCTGCTGGCCCAGCGCCCCGGCCTGTCGAACTCCGAGCTCGCACGCGGTGCGTTCGTGACCCGCCAGTCGATGAACGTGCTGCTCCAGGCGCTCGAGCGTGACGGGCTCGTCTCAAGGCCCGCCGAGCCGCCGGCAGGCAAAGTGCTCCCGGCGAGCCTCACGCCGCGCGGCAGAGAGAGTCTCGCTGCCGCGACCTCTGCGGTCAGATCGGTGGAGGTGAGGATGCTCGCAGGCATGACGGATGCCGAGCAGACTGCGGCGTTCCGGGCGCTCCAGAGCATGACCCGGTCGCTGCGAGCCGCGCCTGAATGATCGTCAAGGGGTTGCGCACGCAAAATGTATGCGCTTACAATCGCTCATGCGGCTTCGGCCGTGGGGCGCCCCGACCCGCGGGACCCCCTTCATGACACAGACGACATGAGGTGGCAGTGTGGCGAAGACGCACATGCTCCGGCGCTGGCGGAGAGCCGCGATCGTGGGACTGGCGGCAGCAGCCGTCGTGCTCAGCGGTTGCAGCATCCAGATCAGTTCGCAGCCCGATCCATCGATCGGCGACGACACGATGCTCATCAACGCGGATAAGGGAAACCCCTTCTTCACGCGGAACTTCAATCCGTATCTCACCAACACGCGCACCGCGTCGCGGTGGATCTACGAGCCGCTGATCCTGGTGAACCCGCTCGACGGAACCGAGAACCCGTGGCTGGCGAGCGAGTGGTCGCAGCCCGACGCCCGCACGATCGTGATGACGATCCGCGACGACGTCGAATGGAGCGACGGCGAGAAGCTGACGCCCGACGACGTGGTGTTCACGTTCCAGCTGCTCAAGGACAACCCCTCGCTCGACATCAAGGGAGCCTGGCAGCATCTCGAGAGCGTCGAGGTCGACGGAAACGACGTCATCATGCACCTGCAGACCGATGACGCCCCCTCGCTGCCGATCCTCGGTCAGACCATGATCGTGCCCGAGCACCTCTGGTCCGACGTGAAGGATCCGGGCACGTATCGCAACGAGAACCCGGTCGGCACCGGCCCGTTCGTGCTCGGCAACTACAACGACCAGCAGTACTCGGTCGACAGGAATCCCGACTACTGGCAGGCCGACAAGATCGAGATCGAGCACATCATCCTGCCGTCCACGAACTCGCAGCTCGACACCGTCACCCGCGGGTACGACTGGGCCTACTCCTTCATCTCCGACGTCGAGGGCACCTGGGGCGCCGCGAGCGAAGACAACGCCTGGTGGTTCCCGCCGGGCGGCGTGATCGCGCTGATGCCGAACCTCGAGGTCGCCCCGTTCGACGACGTCAACGTGCGCCGCGGCATCGCCCTCTCGCTCGATCGCGACGAGATCGCCGAGACGGCTTCCGAGGGCTACATGGAGCCCGCGGGGCAGACCGGGCTCATCCTTCCCAACCAGGAGGAGTTCCTCGACCCGAGCATCCCCGACAAGGGAATGATCACGCAGGACACGGATGCCGCACTCGCCGCGTTCGCCGAGGCGGGGTACACCCTCGACGGCGACCGGCTCGTGGGGGCCGACGGAAAGCAGCTCGAGTTCGCGCTGACGACGGCCAACGGCTTCTCCGACTGGACCCGCGCCGCGCAGACCGTGCAGAGCCAGCTCGCCGACGTCGGCGTCAAGGTGACGCTGAAGCTGCCGCAGCCGGCCGGATACCAGAGCGCCATCAGCAACGGCGACTTCGAGATGGCCATCGGCGGCATGGGCAACGGCGACGTGTACCAGGCATACAACAACATGCTCTCGAGCGAGTTCTACGTGCCGTCCGGCGAAGCGACCGCGAACAACTTCCAGCGGTACCGCTCGGATGACGCGGATGCTCTGCTCTCGGAGTACCGCGAGACCGTGGACGCGGCCCGACAGACCGAGATCGTGCAGGAGCTGCAGGGCATCGTCTATGACGATCTGCCCGTCATCGGCCTGTACTACGGCGGCATCTGGGGCCTGGTCAACGACTCCAAGTTCACCGGCTGGCCCACAGAGGACGACCCGTACATGATCCCGCAGAACTACGACTCGGCGCCGCTGGGCATCTTCACCCGGCTCGAGCGCGGCAAGGAGGACGACCGATGAAGTACGTCTTCCAGAAGATCGGGCTGTTCGTCCTCACCCTGTGGGCGGCGGTCACCCTGAACTTCTTCCTGCCGCGGCTGATGCCGGGTTCGCCCGCCGACGCCGCCATCGCGAAGCTCTCGCAGAACGGCCCGGTGTCGGATGCGACGCGGGCCGCGATCGAGGCCCACCTCGGCGTGCCGACCGGGTC
>NZ_JAGGPD010000067.1 GCF_018613995.1 Microbacterium sp. ISL-103
GCGGTGATGACCGGAACGATCGGGCTGTGGACGGATGCTCCGCTGCTCGCGTTCGCCTACGTCGCCGTCAGCCTCGTGCTGGGCCTCGCCGCAGCCGCTCTCGGGCTGCGACTCGGGCGTCCGCGCTCTGACACCCGTCTCGCCGGGGCCGACTCATGACCCCGCTGCTGTTCGTCGGGGCCGCGCTCGCCGGGGGCGTGGGGGCGGTTCTGCGCTACCTGCTCGACCAGGCGATCTCGACGGCCGTCGGGCGACGCTTCCCCTGGGGAATCGTCATCGTGAACATCACCGGATCCTTCGCGCTCGGCCTCGTGACCACAGCCCTTCCCGATCAGGCGTTCCTGCTCGGCGCCGGCCTCCTCGGCGGGTACACCACGTTCAGCACGGCGATGCTCGACACGATCTTGCTGTGGCGCGAGGGGGAGCGCCGAGCATCCGCTGTGCACGCGATCGGGATGCTCGTGCTCGGCCTGCTCGCGGCCGGCATCGGCCTCGCGCTGGGTTCTCTGCTCTGACCTCACTGAGGCGCCCGCCCGCGGGGCGAACCCTCAGGTTCGGGATGCAGAATGTACAGACGTACATGTACGCACGTACAGGCTCGATTTCGCTGGGAGTTTCGGATGAGCGAGGGAACACGCCGCCGCCGCGATCCTGAAGCGCGCCGTCGCGAGATCGTCACCGCGGCCGCCGAGCTGATCGTCGAGATCGGCGTCGATGCGCTGACTCACCGCAAGGTCGCCGCACGGGCCGGTGTGCCGCTCGGTTCGACCACCCAGTACTTCGCAACCCTCGACGATCTGCGTGAGGCGGCGATCGGCGCCCTGGCGGCCGAGATCGAGGCGCGCATCGACGAGACCCGCAGAGCCGTCGTCGTCGAAGGCGTGACCCCCGAGGGTCTTGCGCGACTCGTGCACCAGGGGCTCGAAGACGCGCGCGCGATCCAGGCAGACCGAGCGGTGGTCACCGCCGCCGTGCATGACCCGCGCGTGCGACAGTTCGCCCGGCAGTGGTCCGACGAGATCGTCGGCTTCATCGCCCCCGTTCACGGACTGGACCGCGCCAGGGCCGCCGCCGTCTTCATCGACGGCGTACGCTGGCACTCTCAGATCCACGACGAGCCGCTCGACGAAGAGCTCATCCGCGACGCCCTCGCCGGGATCCTCACTCCGTCTTCGGCGTCCCCCTCCGCATCCACCGCCGCAGCATCCGCCTGATCCGACCGAGAGAGAACCCGCCTTGTCG
>NZ_JAGGPD010000671.1 GCF_018613995.1 Microbacterium sp. ISL-103
GCCGATCGCCGAAGAGGGCGGGGAATTCTGCACCAGGCGCACGATCGGGAAGACGGCTGCGAGCCCGACGGACACGCCGAGGGGCAGGATCAACGGCTCCGGCCGGATCGTGAAGAGGATCACGAACGCGAGGCTCGGCAGCACCGATTCCAAGATGCCGCGCCAGCCGCCGATCGCCGACCAGACGACCTTGTGCGTAGCGGCGCTCTCAGCCGGGTCGAGGCAGGCGCGCCGCCCCGCCCCGCCCAGGGCAGCGCCGACGATGTCGGAGGCGCTCTGCTCGCGCTCGGCGCCGGGATCCGGGGTGCTCACGCCGAGCCGGGCGTCGCGGGCATCTTCAGCGGGATCAGGTCGCGCGGGGGCATCGGGGCCCCTCCGCGCACGACGACGATCGAGCGGAAGAGATCCTCGACCTTGGCCGCCGCGTCGAGATCGGACGCCGCAGCACCGCCGATGACACCGCGCAGGAACCATCGAGGGCCGTCGATGCCGATGAATCTGGCGAGACGCAGCTCAGAACCCTCGCTGGCGGCCGCCGGGACCTCGGCCAGCAGTTCCTTGCCGAGCGGCCCCTCGCGCTCTTCGACCCGGCCGCCCTGGGCCTGGACCTGGTCGCGCAGCTGCACGCGGGTCTCATCCCACAGGCCGCCCGATCGCGGTGCCGCGAACGGCTGCACCTGCAGGGACGAGTCGGCGTAGTCGAGGCCGACCGCCACGATCCTCTTCGTCTGCTCCTCGACCTCGAGGCGCAGGTTCAGCCCCTCACGCGGAAGGATCTTGATGCCGCCGAGGTCGATGTACGGACGGACCGGGTTCGCCTCGGAATCGTCGAAGGGACCCGTCGTCGCCCGGTCATCCGGGGCCGACTTCGAAGGAGTCGCGTTGTTGTCAGTCATTGGTGTGTCCTCCCGAAGGGGAATGGGATCCTGCCTGGTAGCCGGTCGAACCGAAGCCGCCCTCGCCTCGGACGCTGTCGGGCAGCTCCTCGACCGGGATGAAGGTGGCTCGCGTCACCGGCATCACGATCAGCTGCGCGATGCGATCGCCGACGGCGACATCGTACGCGCTGTGGATGTCGGTGTTGATCAGGCTCACCTTGATCTCGCCGCGGTACCCCGCGTCGACCGTGCCCGGCGAGTTCACGATCGAGATCCCGTGATTGGCCGCCAGGCCGCTGCCCGGCACCACGAACGCGGCGTACCCGTCGGGGAGCGCGATGCGCCCGCCGGTCGCC
>NZ_JAGGPD010000672.1 GCF_018613995.1 Microbacterium sp. ISL-103
CCGTGGGACGACGGATTCTCGCGCAACGAGATCCTCAAGTACGGCCAGCAGGGGGTGCTCATGCCTCTGGAGGACCTGATCGACGAGTACGCGCCGAACCTCAAGAAGCGCTGCGAGGAGAAGCCGGACTGGGAGCAGTCGGTCACCGCGCCCGACGGTCACATCTACGCCATCACCCAATGGAGCGAGTGCTTCCACTGCAGCTATCCGTCGAAGCTCTGGATGAACACGACCTGGCTCGACGCCCTGGGTCTCGAGCAGCCGACGACGACGGAAGAGCTGCGCACGGTGCTCCGCGCCTTCAAGGACGGCGACCCGAACGGCAACGGCGCAGCCGACGAGGTGCCGCTCAGCGGTTCTGCGTCGGAGCCCATCATCAATTACCTGATGAACGCCTTCACCTATGCGCCGGTCGGTGGGCCCTCCAGCCCGCCGCCGCTCGTGCTCGACGGCGACGAGGTCGCGCTGAACGCCACCTCGGACAGCTGGCGGGCGGGGCTGGAGTACATCACCTCCCTCGCCGAGGAGGGTCTGCTCGACACGGCGGCGTTCACTCAGAACGGCGACGCTCTGAAAGCCCTCGGCGACAGCGCCGACGCGCAGATCCTCGGCTCCGCCGTGACCCTGCACCCGTACGTCTTCGTCTCGGCGGACTCTCCTGACGGGCGCGACAAGAACTACGACGCCGTGGCACCGCTCGCGGGGCCCGACGGCACGCAGCTCGCCACGTGGCGGTCTCCGGTCAATCCGGTGGGGACCTTCGCCCTGACGAACAAGGCCACCGAGGACGAGCGCATCGAGGCGATCAAGCTGCTCGACTACCTGGCCACCGACGAGGGCCAGATCCGAGCGTCGATGGGACCCGAGGGCGATGCATGGGTGCCCGCCGTCGACGGCGACCTGGCGCTCGACCCGGAGCTTGACCCCACGTTCCGCCCCGTCACCTACGACGAGACCTCCAACGCCGCGTGGCGCTCGATGTCGCAGTACTGGGACTCGCTCGAGTTCCGGAACGCCCAGGTCGTGCCGGAGGACATCTACACGCCTGACGGGTACGAGCGACGTCTGCTGTACGCGACGCAGGAGTACGAGCCCTTCAAGCCCGACGAGAGCGTGCTCTTCCCGGTAGAAAAGCCGTGGCCGGACCCCGAGACGTCGGCCG
>NZ_JAGGPD010000673.1 GCF_018613995.1 Microbacterium sp. ISL-103
CGTGCTCGGCGTCGACACGAACATCGCCTTCCTTCGACTGCTCTGCCGTGATCAGAGGGTCATCGCCGGAGATCTCGACACGGGCCTCATCGAGACGCTTCTGCCTCTGAACGAGGAGCCGCCGTCGCCCGCGATGCTCGCCGCCGCAGGGCGCGAGGTGTCGCGAGAGGCGGGGCGGGAGGGAGCCGGAGCCGATGCGCGACGAGTCGGTCGCGCGGGCGCGGTATGGCACGCCCTGAGCCTTGACCGGCCACGGGATGTCGCGTTCCTCACCGACAGCGGCGAGGTGCTCGAGGCTCCGACACAGGAATCGATCGATGCGCGAGTGGTCGTCGCCACGGACTCGGGCGGCGACATCTGGGTGAGCGAAGGTGGCAGGTCCGTGCACATGCGCCCCCTGGACCGTCGGGCGCAGATGCTGCAGCGCATGCGGGCCCGGGACGAGCGGAGTGGCACGAGTGGCCCCGACGCGCGCGCGCCGATGCCCGGAACCGTCGTGGCCGTGCACGTGCGCGACGGTGACGTGGTGGTCGCTGGTACGCCCCTCGTCTCGATCGAGGCCATGAAGATGGAGCACCCGGTGTCGGCTCCCCACGACGGGACGGTGCGCCTGACCGTCGCCGTGGGCGATCAGGTTCGACGCGACCAGCCGGTCGCACACATGACGACGGAGGAGAGATGAGCATGGAACAACTGACCGATGAGGAGCGCGAGCTCGCCGCGATGGTGCGGGAGTTCGCGGAGACCGTCGTCGCGCCGCAGGCGTACGAGGCCGACCGCACCCACACCCTCTCGATGGATGTGGTCGGTCAGATGGGTGACCTCGGTCTCTTCGGTCTGCCGTTCCCCGAGGAGTACGGCGGCCAGGGCGGTGACTACATGGCCCTCGGCATCGCGATCGAGGCCCTCGGTCGCGTCGATCAGTCCATCGCGATCACCCTCGAAGCCGGAGTCAGCCTGGGCGCGATGCCGGTGTACCGCTTCGGCAGCGAGGAGCAGAAGCGCGAGTATCTTCCCGATCTTCTCGCAGGTCGCGCGCTGGCCGGCTTCGGGCTCACCGAGCCCGAAGCGGGAAGCGACGCCGGGGCGACGCGCACGACTGCGCGTCTGGAGGGCGACGAATGGGTCATCGACGGCTCGAAGCAGTTCATCAC
>NZ_JAGGPD010000068.1 GCF_018613995.1 Microbacterium sp. ISL-103
CCTGCACCTTCAATGGGAGATGGTGCTGGGGGTGCCCATCACGCACACGATGGGCGGGGTGGGACTGAGATGGTCAACCTGTCCGAAACGCTGGAGCACCGGAGTCCGCTTCATCGAGCGCCGAAATGCGCTGAGGCGAAGGGCCCCGCCACGCGCCGTCCCTCAACCTTTGCGGACTGCCCCTTCCGGCTGGAGGCGAACACACTCCGTGCGGTGATGCCAGCATTCGCCCCACCACCCGGGCACTCACTACAGAGTTTGCGCCAGAAGATGGCGGACTAATGCTTGCACCCTTTCGAAGTGGCGCAGCCCACCGCGCAATGTCTGTGGCGCACGCAATACTGTCTTTATTGAGGTGCGGATAACTGCTCGCCTCGCCGGGATGCGCTCTCCCGCAGGGAGGCGTATGCCTCGTGCTCTATGCCGAGGCGGACACACATGGGGACACGATGATTGATGCCGCGCGCGACCAGGACGATGTCGATGCCATCCTGCTGGCGCAGATCCGTGAAACGTACGGCAAGGTGCTGTATAGCCACAAGATTCATGAGAAGCAATCAGACCTGTGTTTCCGTCGGCATCGACTGCAGCGGGGCTGGTTGGTTGTTCTGACAGCCGTTAGCTCAGGCGCGTTCCTCGCTTCGGTGGTCGGACTTTTCATCGAGCAACAGCACGCGGCGCTTGTCACCTCGTTCATTGCGCTTCTCGTCACCGCACTGAACCTCGGAACGAAAACTTTCAAGTACGGCGAGGAGTCTCAGCGTCACCGTGAGGTGGCAGCGCGACTGTGGAATGTGAGGGAGTCCTACCTGTCGCTCATCGCCGACATGATGAGCGGCGCCGTCAGCAGCTCGGACGCTCGAGCGAGGCGAGACGAGCTGCAAGAACTCTCGCGGGAGATTTACTCCGACGCGCCCCGCACGACCTCAAAAGCATACGAAATGGCGCGCGACGGGCTGAAGGACAACGAGGAGCTGACGTTCTCGGAGAAGGAGCTCGACGCGTTCGTACCCGAGCACCTCCGACTCGGCGCGGCGAAGGGCGGGATGTGACATGGACACCGCCGAAATCTTCGAGACTTTCCTCACCAACCTCAGCGTCGAAAACGCAGAGGCGATCTCCACTCGACGCGACGAGATTACGAAGGCTCTCAACAAGGAATTTCGTGACTTGCCGGCGTCGACGGCGTCTCGACTCATGGTTGGCTCCTACGGCCGATATACCGCGATTCGTGGCATCTCGGACCTCGACATGATCTTCATCCTCCCGGACAAATATCGCGATCAGTACACGGGCGAGAACGGTCCGCGGCGCGTGCTCGAGCGCGTCAGGAAGGCGATTCTGAATCGGTACCCGCGCACTGAAGTCGCCGTTGACCAGTGCGTGGTGCGAGTGCAGTTCACGAACTTCAAGTTCGAAGTGCAGCCCGCCTTCGAGGAAGATGATGAATCGTTCCTGTACCCGGACACGGTGGCGAAGGCATGGAAGGTCACTAAGCCACGAGCGGAGATCGCGGAGACCTCGGCGTGCAGCGCTCGTACATCCGGCAACATGCGAAAGCTCGCCCGCATGGCGCGGGCCTGGAAGAACCAACATGGTGTTGTGATGGGCGGTTTGCTCATCGACACACTCGTACACAGGTTCTTCGCTCAGACGACAGACTATGACGCTGCTGACGAGGCAGATTTTGGCCTCATGGCCCGAGATTTCTTCCAGTTCCTCGCCGATGAGGAGGACCGCGAGCGCTATCACGCCCTCGGCAGCGGGCAGTGGGTCAAGGTCCGCAAACGGTTCCAACCGAGAGCGAAGAAGGCGTACAACCTCGCCGTCGACGCCGTCGACGCTGACGGAAAACAGAGTGCACATAAGAAGTGGCGCGCTGTGTTCGGGTCCGCAGTACCGAAGGCCGTGTCGTCGGTTCTCGCCGCGTCTGCGGAAACCCGGTCGTACCAGGACACTGAAGAGTTCGTCGAGGATCAGTACCCTGTCGACGTCCGATACACGCTCTCCATCGACTGCAAGGTCACCCAGGATGGGTTCCAACCGCGGTGGCTACGGCGGATGATGTCTGATCGTATGCCGCTGCGTGTCAAGAAGACGTTGGACTTCGTGGTGAACAAGGTCGACACGGATGTTCCGCCGCCGTATGAGGTGCGGTGGAAGATCCTCAACCGTGGACCGGAAGCGGAACGACGTGACAACATCCGTGGGCAGATCGTCAAGTCAGATAGCCCCGGAAAGCGCCGCGAGCACACTGAGTTCCGCGGAGAACATCAGGTGGAGGCTTACGCCATCAAGAATGGTGTCGTGGTCGCGCGGGATGAAATCGACGTTCCGATCCGCATCGACTGAGCGGTCGGCTTTTCGTGAACCAGTTCGTCGATAGCGCGTGGCCCATAGGTAGCTGAGCGGGGTACTCGCCGTGGCGACGTCGAAGCGATAAGCCCGCGATGGTCCCTCCGTGCACGGCGTCCAGTGGCCTCAACAGCGCGAGCTCGGCCCCGTCGCTTGGCTCTCCCCGTCCGCCGCAGGGTAGGAGTTGACGAACAGGAGACAATCATGATGTCAGCATTGGTCTACGTGACGGTGATGCTCGTAGCGCTCGGCGTGCGGTGGTACGCGCACGCTCAGTACCCGTCCACCACGGATGGAGCGAGGACGTTTGTGGCCGCCACGTGGGCATGCGGGACCGTGTGGTTGGCCGCGGCAGCGCTGTGTTCCGGGGCAGGCTCTACCGCCGACTCGTCATCGGCGCTCGGAGCGCTCCTTGCTGCGACGCTGATGATGCTTCTGTGCGCGACGCTCACAGTCGCGGTGGGCTCAGACCGCCGGGGTCGTTCCCCTCACGTTCTCCTGAACGTTCACAATCCACTCGGCCGCGAGACCGCTCGCTGAGAACGCTGCGAGGACGGCCAGTACAACAAATACGACAACAACGCCGCGGCCAGTCGTCCAACGTCCCGTCCAGAAGACGAACCGCCACAGCCATCGCGCGCCCCAAGCCCGCGACTCGATGAGGGCAGCAGATACGTTCGCGGCGCAGAAGGCCACCGATCCGATAAGCAGGATGAAGCTCGCAACTGCGCCAAGAATCTGGAGTATGAGCGGGGTGAGGAAAGGTGTCAGTGCGCCGATTCCGTCTGCAGCGAGTGCTGCTTTCGCCGGCTCGAGAACTCCTTGCATAGGAGGTTCGAGGAGCCAGTACGAGACGAGGCTGCCGACTGCCGCGAACGGAACAGTGACGACAAGCGCCCAGGAAGTCGCTTTACCGTCGTACACCCGGCGCCACCAGAGGACAAGGAAAACGAAGGTGGCGACCAGAAGGACGAGCGTCGCCGTCCAGAACAGGATGACGGCGATGCTCACGACGTTCTCGACATACAGCCGCACGATGATGAACAGGAGGCCAACGCTGAGAAGCAGGCCACCCCACACATCATCATCCGAGGACGGCGCCTTGGGAGTCGCAGAACCGAATGTCGTCCGCAACCATGCCCACACGTGCCAATCCGTGATGCGGCGGGCATGGATCCGAGCAATTTACAAGGACACCCTAGAGCCGGATACTGCGGGGAGGCTGCTCATCGCCGCACCAATCGGAGTGCCAACCAGTGCTCCACCAAGAAGCCATGCCAAATCGGTCCAGAATGTCATCGTCGCCCGCCGCCTCTTTCCGTGGCAGAACGGGCAGCTTCAAGTAGTGCAGACAGGACGATAGGAATCACGATTCCTATCGCACCAAGGATGATCTGATCGACGTTGTCGCGAACGAAGGCGAGTACCGGCACGGAGTCAATCACTGCTACCTGCCTCAGCCATTCTTCGGTCTTTCATTTCGCCCTCGTCTCTTCCAACCTCCATCTCTATCCGCTGCGGTCTCATAGATCGGACCAGTGGTCGCGGGCAGCCACGGTGCCGCGCAGTACAGGCTGCGACCCCGTCTCAGAGTCTGTAGTTGAGCGTTAGCGGACGATTGTCCCGCCCGAAAGGGGTGCGTGGCGATCTCGTGAGCGCTTACACCCTCCCTGGGCGTCGAAGCCCGTGGGGCAATACTTGAGTTCGAGCGCAACACAGATATAAACGATGCAGTCCCACGTGACCGGTAGCTCGTCAGAAAGAGGTTTGAATGAAGAGGACATTGCATCCGGCTGGCGACTTTCGATGCACCTGGCATGTGCCCGACGAGGATGGTGGGCTACTCAACGTCCCAGGCACCCTCTCCGTGCGCCCGGGGGAGAGGCCTGCGGGCGATATGCACAGTGTCGACCTATTCGAACCCGATGACCTGTTTCCCCAGCGCCGCGTATACCCCGTCCTGACGGCGACGCTCGCCGGCGGTGCGACTGCGCTTGTAACGGACGTTGCTTTGGAAGCGATGCTCGGACAGGCAAGCCTGCACGGTGGCGCTGCCGTCATCTCTGTCGACCGGTTCGATGACGGTGCTGAGCCGGTCGCGTACGAGATCGAGATGCAGATCGAATCGCTCGATGCGATCTCCGGGTTGCAGCCGCTGTCCCCGCACCGTGAAGCGGATAGCTCGTGGTCAGCGAAGACCCGCCCCGATTCCTCGCTGACATGGACGCAAGGGGGAGCGACAGTGACTTTGGACTTCATCGTGGCTGCGGACGACACCAGCCCCTTCTCTCTGCACGTCGTGGCAAGTCCTCGAGTCATCATCCGGTCGGAGACGCCGCTAGCCCTGAGCGACTGGATCACAGAGTGGGTTGAGCCGATGCAGCGGATCTGCTCGCTCGCGTCAGGACGCTCCTGCCGTGTCACCTACGTCGTGCTGCGGTCAGAATCAGGTGAGAGCACTCAGCTGGCTCAGCTCTACGCGCACGGCATCACGCAAGAAGCCTACGACTCCGACTATCGAGAGATCTTCGGTCGGTCCGTCGGCGTGAACCTGAAAGACGACGATGCCTCTCTGCTCGGTCTTGCGCGGGGATGGCGACAGGCGCAGATCGATCAGCATCCGCTTATCGAGACCTACGGAGCGATGCTTCTTGTCGACGAACACCCGCGAGCGAGGTTCTTGTTGCTGTTGCAGGCCCTCGAAGGAGCCCATGGCTATGACCAACGCAGCACCTTCGCCGCACGTCGCCTGGAGCACGAGACGGAGGTGAAAGCGCTCCTTGCGAGGCTCTACGAACACACTAATTCCAAGGAGAGGAGCAAGATCAAGAACGGGCTCAAGTTGAACCATCCGGGCCTCGAACAAGCGCTCACTCGAACACTGAAATCGCTTCCTTTCGACATGCAGCCCTGGTTCGCGAAGACTTCACTGGTCACACAAGTCATCGCGGACGAGGACACGGACGCATCCGACGTAGTGTCGGCACTGCGCGTGGTCAGGAACGACCTCGCGCACGGCAACCGCGGGTACGACGCACGTGACCTGCGCGAGGTGGTGGTACTCCTCAACAGAGTGGTCCGCGCCCAGAGCTTGCGGTTGTTCGGGTCTTCGGATGAGACGCTCGAGAGAGTGCTGAAGAGCGGTCGCTAGCATCGCGTGACCGGTGACCGGTGACCGGTGACCGGTGACCGGTGACCGGTGACCGGTGACCGGTGATCGGTGACCGGTGACCGGTGAGCGAACGGCCCGCGCCACGATCCGCGGTGAGCGCAGCGGGCCGTTCATTCTCGGCTTGCCGGCCGGGGCCGTTTCTGCCGCCGCTGCAGACTTTTTTGGCCCAGATTGCGGCACGATTGACGCATGAGCACCAGCACACCGCGAGAGGCAGCACCCGACAGAGACCGTGAGCGTCGCCACGCGCAGCTCGCAATTGACCAAGCACTGCTTTGTCGGGGAAACGCTCGGGTGGGCGTCGTTATCGCGCGTGGGGAGGATGTCCTCGCAACCGGGTTCAAGGACGACAGTTCTGGCCGTCATGCCGAGCAAGTAGCGCTGCAGGCAGCGAAGGATGCGGGCATCGACGTCGCCGGTGCAGAGCTCTACACAACACTTGAACCCTGCGCGAACTCTCGGACTCGACGAACCCCATGCTGCCAGCTCGTCGCCGAGGCAGGAATTGTCACAGTCCACATCGGGGAGTACGACCGCAACCCTCAGATCTATCGACTCGGGTGGAAAAACCTTCGGGACAGCGGAGTGGTGCTCCGCGACTTCCCGGCAGATCTCCGCGAGGCCGCACAACAGGCCAACGCTGACTTCGCCACCGTGTTCACAGAAGGAACCGGGATGAGCGCGGGTGCG
>NZ_JAGGPD010000069.1 GCF_018613995.1 Microbacterium sp. ISL-103
CGGAGAAGAGTCAAGCGGCAGACGCGGCCTGGGCCTCACCACACGTGACATACGTGGACAACCGCATCGAGGTGCGCGCTCGTGACGGCAGGACCTAGGGGGCTCGATGGTCGAACCCGCGGCTCGCCCTCTCGGCCTGAAGCACCGCCGCCTGCGTGCGCCGCTCGAGACCCAGCTTGTTCAACAGAGATGAGACGTAGTTCTTGACGGTCTTCTCCGCAAGGCCGAGCCGGTCGCCGATCTGCCGGTTGGAGAGCCCCTCAGCGATGAGGGCGAGGACCTCCTTCTCGCGCATGCTCAGAGCACCGAAGCGAGGATCAGCAGTGTCGGCACGATCGACGGTGCCAGTGACATGGCGCACCATGGAGGGTTTGATCAGCCGTCGGCCCTGCGCGACGGCGCGGATCGAGTGAAGTAGTTCATCGGTGCGGAGCGTCTTCATCAGGTAGCCGGCCGCGTCTCCGAGAACGGCAGCGAACAAGGCATCGTCGTCATCGAACGCCGTGAGTATCAGACACTGCACCTGCGGGTGTGTTTGGCGGATCTCACGACACAGATCGATGCCACTGCCGTCGGGGAGATGTACGTCCAAAACCGCCACATCCGGCAGAGTCGCGGCGATGACCGCTCGTGCATCGTGAACCGTTGCTGCTTCACCGACGACGCTGAGATCAGACTGCGTCTCGAGAAGATCCGCAATCCCGCGCCGCACCATCTCATGATCGTCTACGNNCAGAGTACAACTCCGCGGTGACACTCCCTCGGGACTTTCGACCCTGCTCACAGGAAGGTGTCGGCGATTGACTGGACGCGTCTCGACCACCGACGGCAACACGTCGGCGGCTGATCCGAAGACCCGATGCTCAGGAGACCCACCATGGCGAATGATGACCCCAACCCGTACTACCGGGAGCCACCGACCGCGCCGGAGACGGCCGCGTCAGCCGGTGTGGAGGAGATCGGAACAGCCGCTTGTTGGAAACTGGTCGAGGCGAACTCGCTCGGTCGACTTGCGATTCAGAACATCGACGGACGCCCTGATTTGTTTCCCCTCAACTACCTCGTGCATGAGGGCAGCGTGTTCATGAAATCGGCGCCTGGGGCTAAGCTGCGAAGCCTTGCCGGGCATCCGGACGTCGCTCTCGAGATCGACGGGGTGGACGGCGCGTTCCAGTGGAGCATCGTGATCCGCGGACACGCGACGCGCATGGACACCGATGCTGACATCGAAGCCTCCGGCGTTCTCACGCTTGCATCTGACAGTCCCACGGCGAAGCACAACTACGTGCGCCTCGTACCCGACACCGTGACGGGCCGCCGCTTCCCTGTCCGCAGCCCGTCCGCGACGCGGAGGGACGTCCCATCCGCTTCCGCTTCGGGCAGGCGCGCACGTGACGAGCACGTCGATCAAGGTGCTCCAGGGGCACGGACGGCCGATAAGCCGCAGCCCATCCCTCACCTCCCGCCGTGGGGCGGATAACTCGTCGACACTACGCCACCGCACCCGAAAGGGGCGTGGTCAGCCGCCTCTCATGGGGCTTCTCCGTTCGCAGGGTGTGGGGCCTTGGGAAATGAGGAAGGGCGGCGCCGAGGGGGGACGTGGGCAGGGGTGGTGCTTCGGGCAGACCACCCCTGCCCATACGAACGTCAGCCGACCGACCCGTTCGGCGTATGCACGATCAGAACCGGGCAACGCGCGTGGGATGCACAGGCGGCACTTACCGAACCGAGCAGGAGCCTCGAGAATCCGCCGCGTCCGCGGCTTCCCACGACGAGGATGGCGGCGCGATCGCTTTGTTCGAGAAGTACGGCAGCGGCCGGGCCGGGAACGGCAGACGGGCTGAACCGCTCCGGAGGGGATCCTTGAAAGGCCTCCTGCATCGCGTCTTCTAGCAGGCGTTCCGCATCTGCCTTCGGCGACCAGTCGGTGCTCGGATCGAAAAGATCCAGCGTCACCGGATAGGTCCACGCGATGATCGCTTGCAATGGTGTGCGGAGTGCTGTCGCGATCGTCGCGGCGCGGATGAGCGCCTCAACCGACGATGCGGACCCGTCTACCCCGACGACTACGGGCGGAGTGTTTGCGTTGTCGCTCATGAATTCTGGACCGATCCCGGTGAGATGCGGTCGGCGGCAGTGCGCCGCACGACGAGGACAGGGGCATCGATATTCACGAGGACGTCGTGCGTCACAGCGCCGAGCGCGTGCCCGGCGCCACGTGGGCGCCCTGCCCCTACGACGAGGAGTGCGGCGTTACGCGAGGCGTCGAGCAGTGCCTCGGCGGGCGGTCGCTGCGTGTGACGCGTTCGAACCCTCGTGACCGCATCGACCATGCTCTCCACGGCAGCGACGCGAGCCGCGATGGTCGCGCGCGTTTCGACCGTGGCAGGAATCACCCCGCTGAAGGACGAATGGATGAGTTCGATCGGCTCCTGGCGGGCCCGGGCCTCACCGGCGGCAGCGCCGACGATAGCGGTCATGAGATCGTCGTCCTTCACGCCGGCGACGATTCCCCGTCGGAAACGTAGATCGATTGTCGGGATAACCGCCACAGAGCACGGCGCCTCGGCGGCGATCTGCAGACTCACGGTGCCGAAAACGCGGCTATGAATGAATCCGGTCTTGCCCGTACCGATGACCAGAACGTCATCGGCAGTCACGAAGCGGGTGAGCGCTTCAGGAACCCGCCCCCCGATATGGACGATGTCCGTTTCTTTCGTGCCGACCTTAAGACCCGGCGTTTGCTCCGTAGCGCCACCACCGACGTGCACTCGCACCAGCGGAACGCCATCATGGCGGGCGTGGGATTCTGCCCACCGTCCTGCGGCAGCCGCGTCGGAATCGCCGACGCCAAGTACATATCGAGCGGGCATGCGTGCATCGCCTTCACAGATCAGATCGGGCACTCACACCATGCTGCGACCTGCGTCACCGCTCGCACAGAGGCGAAGGTCCCCCGAGCGGCGTTTGAGAGTAAGGTCATCACCAGCGGGAGCCCGGAAGGGAATGTGATGGCCGACGATCACCTCCACGTACCTGGCCGGCGACGAACGGACCCAGATGACACGATCGGGGAAATACTGGATCGTGCCCATCTCGTCCTCGCTGATCAGGGACGACTGAGAAGTCTTCTGCGCGCCAACCAGGCCGTCGTAGAGGACATCGAACTCGAGCACGTGCTCCGTCATATCGCGGAAGCAGCCGTCGCCCTGGTGGAAGCGCAGTACGGCGCGCTCGGCGTCATCGACCGCGACGGAGGCCTCGAGCAATTCATCCATGTAGGCATGGAGGAGGAGCTGGCCCACCAGATCGGACACCTTCCGGAGGGGCTGGGCATTCTCGGGGCGGTCATCGAGAACGAACATCCCATCCGGCTCGACGATCTCGGAGAAGACCCGCGGTCAGTCGGGTTCCCCGCGCATCACCCCCCGATGCGCAGCTTTCTCGGGGTGCCCATTCGCGTACGAGACGAAATCTACGGAAACCTGTACCTCACCAACCCAGCCGCGGGCTCGTTCTCGGAAGAGGACGAGGAGCTCGTGCTCGCCCTCGCATCGACAGCGGCGATCGCGATCGACAACGCGCGACGCTTCGAGGAGTCACGGAGGCTGCAGCGGCTGAGCGGTGCACTCGCGGAGATCAATGCTGCCCTCCTGTCACCCGACGCGGGCGACGTGTTCGGTGTTCTCGCAGAACGCGTGGCGACACTGGTTGACGCCGATGTGGTGTGCATCGTGGTCGCAGACCCGCTCACGGGCGACTACCGCATCGAGACCGCTCGCGGGTTCGGCGCCGAATCTCTCGAGGGCGCTGAGGTCCCTGCCAGTAACACCCTGATCTCAGCGGCCATGTCCGGCGGAGGTGTCGTCGTGGCCGACGGAGTCACCGAGATCCTGTCGGAGCAGCAGCAGGACACCGGTGGATCGACGGTGGCCGTGCCACTGATCGCCACCGGCGAACCTGTCGGTGCACTCTGCGTGACTCGCGATGAGAGCGGTCGTCGGTTCTCGCCCGAGGATCTTTCC
>NZ_JAGGPD010000070.1 GCF_018613995.1 Microbacterium sp. ISL-103
AGCAGCTCGAGCCGTACCAGGGCACGAGCGACTAGCTCGAGGACTGGCAGCTCGGCGGGGCGGAGTCGACGACGGCTGCGCACAGTCGTGCGGCCGAGGCCGAGGCGATCGATCGCATGCCGGCGTCCGTCGTGAAGGACGCACTGCAGGCGGTTCCCGAGGACTTCCGGTTGGCGGTGTACCTCGCTGATGTCGAGGGATTCGCCTACCAGGAGATCGCGGACATCATGAAGACACCCATCGGCACCGTGATGAGCCGTCTGCATCGAGGCAGACGGATGCTGCGCGAGCTGCTGGCTGACTACGCCGCGGAGCGGGGAATCTCCGCGGCCGACCCGAGGAGCACGAAATGACCGACTGCGGCTGCGACAAAGCCCGCAAGGATCTCGAGGAGTACCTCCGCAACGAGGTGTGCAACACCGAGCACACCGAGATCCGCGAGCATCTCGAGAACTGCCCGTCCTGCCGGGACGAGGCGCTCGTGGCGACGACGCTCACAGAGGTCGTGGCGCGCGCGTGCAAGGAGACGGCTCCGGAGGAGCTGCGCGATCAGGTCTTCGCGCGACTGCGCGAGGTGCAGGCCTCGCAGCACTGACGCAGGCGCAGCCGGTCGAGCCTCCCCGTAGGGTGGAGGGATGACCGACGCGCGAAACGTCCCCGTTGATCCCGTNNCCTCCGGGCTGAGGCCCGGGGATTCCTGGATGCTGATCCCACGCCCGAGCAGATCGTCGCCGACCGCGCGACGCTCGTGACCCGTCGCAACGTCGGCGTCTTCGAGCAGGAAGCCCCGGAAGGAACCCTGCCCGTCGCCACGGTCAACTCCTGGGTCACACCTCTGACGATTCCGGGCGGTGAGGTCGACATGTGGGCCATCAGCGCGGTCACCGTGTCGGGCACCCATCGCCGACGCGGGATCGCGCGCAACCTGCTCGAGGGGGAGCTGCGCGCTGCCGCCGATGCGGGCATCCCACTGGCCGGTCTCACGGTCTCGGAGGCGACCATCTACGAGCGCTACGGGTTCGCCTCGGCGATTCCCGCCGCCAAGGTCTCGATCGACGCGCCGCGTGCGGGATGGAACGGTCCCGCGACCGACGGCCGGATCGAGTACATCGAGCGCGAGTCGCTGCAGTCCGATCTGTCGGCACTGCACGAGGAGGCGCGGACGCAGCGAGCCGGCCAGATCGCCGGCTGGGATGCACGCTGGGAGCGGATCGCCGGGCTCTCGGTCGGTCACACCGCGCCGCGCGCAGTCCGAGGCGTGCGCTACGTCGACGCCGACGGAGCGGTGCGCGGAGCGATGGCCTACTCGCTCAAGGAGGTCTCCGGAAGCTTCCGGGCCGACATGGAGATCCACCATCTGGCCTCGACGACCACGGACGCTCTGGCGGCACTCTGGCGTTTCGCTCTGCAGCACGACCTGGTGTCGAAGGTGGTCGTGGACCTGCGTCCCGTCGACGATCCGATCACCTGGCTCGTCACCGATCAGCGCGGGGTGGAGCTCACCCCTCACGACCACGGTTGGCTGCGGATCCTCGACGTGCCTGCGGTACTCACGGCGCGTTCGTACCGGGCACCTCTCGACCTCGTGCTGAGAGTCGACGATGCTCTCGGCTTCGCGGAAGGGCTCTGGCGACTGACGACGGACGCTGACGGTGCCGCCGCCGTCGTGAGGCTGGATGGCGACGTCGAGGCCGACGTCGAGCTCGCGGTGGGTGCCCTCTCAGCGATTTACGCGGGCGGCGTGAGTGCGGTGCGCCTACGCGCCGCCGGTCGCCTGCGGGCGTCCGCCGAGACCGCTGCGGCGCTGGACGATGCGTTCCGCACGTCGGACGCCCCGCTTCTGGGTATCTGGTACTGAGAGGCGACCACCCGCACTCGCATCACACGAGAGAGGGGCCCACGCGATCGCGTGGGCCCCTCTCGTGTGTCTGAGCTGGTCAGATGATCAGTCGAGCGTCAGAGCGTCACGCAGCAGCTTCGCCTGCTCGGCGGCGTGCACCTTCGACGATCCCGTCGCGGGCGATGCGGATGCCGGACGCGACACAGGCCGGAAGGACCGGTCGCCGGGGACATCTGCGAAGGCGAGCGCGAGGAACGGCCAGGCGCCCTGGTTCTCCGGCTCCTCCTGCACCCACACCAGCTCGGCGTTCGGGTACGAGTCGGTGATGGCTTTCAGGCCGTCGATCGGGGTCGGGTAGAGCTGTTCGAGCCGCACCAGGGCGACCGCCGGGTTGGGGTTCTTCTCGAGCTCGGCCTTGAGGTCCCAGTGCACCTTGCCCGAGTGCACGAGCACGCGTCGGACGGCATTGCGGTCGAGGCCGCGGTTGTCGTCGATCACGGGCTCGAAACGACCCTGGGTGAAGTCCTCGACCGGGCTCGTCGCGCCGCGCAGACGCAGCATGGCCTTCGGGGTGAAGACGATCAGAGGCTTGCGCGGACGCGCGTAGGCCTGGCGGCGCAGCAGGTGGAAGTACGAGGCCGGCGTCGAGGGACGCGCGACGATCATGTTCTCCTGTGCGCACATCTGCAGGAAGCGCTCGATGCGCGAGGACGAGTGGTCAGGGCCCTGACCTTCGTATCCGTGCGGCAGCAGCAGCGTCACACTGGACTGCTGACCCCACTTCTGCTCGGCAGCGGAGATGTACTCGTCGATGACGGACTGCGCGCCGTTGACGAAGTCACCGAACTGCGCCTCCCACAGCACGAGCGCCTCGGGCGCCTCGACCGAGTAGCCGTACTCGAAGCCGAGCGCGGCGTACTCGCTGAGCAGCGAGTCGTACACGAAGAACCGGCCCTGCGAGTCGGAGAGATTCGAGAGGGGCAGCCATTCCTGGCCGTTCGCACGGTCGTGCAGCGTCGCGTGCCTCTGCACGAAGGTGCCTCGGCGGGAGTCCTGGCCGGCGAGACGGACGGTCGTCCCCTCGACGAGGAGCGAGCCGAAGGCGAGAAGCTCGCCGAAGCCCCAGTCGATGTTGCCGTTGCGGCTCATGTCGTGACGCTTCTCGAGCTGCTGCTGCAGCTTCGGGTGCACGGTGAAGCCCTCGGGCTTGTTCACGAACGCGTCGCCGATGAGCTGGATCACCTCGTTCGGCACTCCGGTGATCTCGGGCGCGCCGACCTGCTCCTCGGCCGGGAGCTCCTGCACGACCTGGTTGGCGCCGGTCTCGGCGGCGTGCGTCTCGGCGAACGCGATCTCCAGACGGTTCTGGAAGTCGGCCTTCGCCTCGTCGTACTCCTCTTCGGTGATGTCGCCGCGACCGACGAGCGACTCGGTGTAGAGCTTTCGCACCGACCGCTTCGCCTGGATGAGATCGGTCATCAGCGGCTGCGTCATCGAGGGGTCGTCGCCCTCGTTGTGGCCGCGTCGGCGGTAGCACACGAGGTCGATGACCACGTCTCGGTGGAACCGCTCGCGGTATTCGAAAGCGAGCTGCGCCACGTGGATGACGGCCTCGGGGTCGTCGCCGTTCACGTGGAACACCGGAGCCTGGATGGTCTTCGCGACATCGGTCGAGTACACAGACGAGCGCGAGTCGTTCGGCAGAGTCGTGAATCCGACCTGGTTGTTGACGACGATGTGGATCGTGCCACCCGTGCGGTAGCCGCGCAGCTGCGACATCTGCAGCGTCTCGACCACGACGCCCTGGCCTGCGAAGGCGGCGTCGCCGTGCACCAGGATGGGCAGCCAGGTGAAGGTGCCGATCGGCTTGCGGTCCTGCTTGGCGCGGACGATCCCCTCGAGCACGCCGTCGACGGTCTCGAGGTGCGACGGGTTGGCGGCGAGGTAGACGGGCAGCTCCGACGCGTCGTCGGCGATGAAGGTGCCCTCGGTGCCGAGGTGGTACTTCACGTCGCCCGAGCCGCGCTGGTTTCCGGGGGTCTGGGTTCCCTCGAACTCCTGGAAGACGTGGCCGTAGGTCTTGCCCGCGATGTTGGTGAGGACGTTCAGTCGCCCGCGGTGCGCCATGCCGATGGCCGCGCCCTCGAGTCCGGCGGTCGCGGCACCCTGGAGGATCTCGTCGAGCAGGGGGACGAGGGACTCGCCGCCCTCGAGGGAGAACCGCTTCTGGCCGACGAACTTGGTCTGCAGGAAGGTCTCGAACGCCTCGGCCTCGTTGAGCTTGCGCAGGACGCGCAACTGCTCGTCGTGGCCGGGCTTCTGGTACTTGATCTCGACCTTCTCCTGGAACCAGCGGCGCTGCTCGGGGTCTTGGATGTGCATGTACTCGATGCCGAGAGTGCGGCAGTACGAGTCACGCAGGACGCCGAGGATGTCGCGCAGCTTCGCGACCCGTCGCCCTCCGAAGCCTCCGGTGACGAACTCGCGGTCGAGATCCCAGAACGTGAGCCCGTGGCTCTCGATCTCGAGGTCGGGGTGGGACCGCTGCACGTACTCCAGCGGGTCGATGTCGGCCATCAGGTGCCCGCGGACGCGGAACGAGTTGATGAGCTCCTGCACGCGGGACTGCTTGTCGACGCGCTCGGCGAGGTCGACCGCGATGTCGGGGTTCCATCGGATCGGCGAGTACGGGATGCGGAGGGCGGCGAAGATGTCGTCGTAGAAGCCGCGTTGGCCGATGAGGAGCTCGTGCACCTTCTTCAGGAACTCGCCGGAGCCTGCGCCCTGGATGACGCGGTGGTCGTAGGTGCTGGTCAGCGTGATCGTCTTGCCGATGGCCAGCTCGTTCAGCGTCTTCTCGCTCGCGCCCTGGAACTCGGCCGGGTACTCGAGCGCCCCTGCGCCGATGATGCAGCCCTGCCCCTTCATCAGACGAGGGACCGAGTGCACCGTACCGATGCCGCCGGGGTTCGTCAGCGAGACCGTGGTGCCCTGGAAGTCGGCAGCCGTCAGCTTGTTGTTGCGGGCGCGCGTGACGAGGTCTTCATACGCCACCAGGTACTCGCTGAACGACAGCGTGTCGGCACGCTTGATGCTCGGCACCATGAGTGCGCGGGTGCCATCGGGCTTCGGGAGGTCGATCGCGATGCCCAGGTTCACGTGGGCCGGCGCGACGACCGACGGCTTGCCGTCGATCTCGGCGTAGAACACGTTCTGGCTGCGGAACTCGTCGAGCGTGCGGATGAGCGCCCAGCCGATGAGGTGGGTGAAGCTGATCTTCCCGCCGCGGGTGCGCGCCATGTGGTTGTTGATGACGATGCGGTTGTCGATCATCAGCTTGGCGGGGACGGTGCGGACGCTGGTCGCGGTCGGCACGGTCAGGGACTCGTCCATGTTCGCCGCGAGGGTCTTGGGGAGACCGCGCAGCGGGGTGATCTTGTCTTCCTCGGTCGGCTTCTCGGCCTCGGCGGACTCGGGCTTGGGCGCCGGCTTCGGCGCCTGCGCGGGGATCGGAGCCGCAGCCGCAGGCTTGGTCGTCGTGCGGGCGACGGGCTGCGTGCCGATGACGGGGATCGGCGCGGTCACGGGGTGAGCCGGCTGTTCGGCTGCAGGCGTCGGAGTCGCAGTACCGGTCGCGGCATCGGACTGGTACTTCTCGAGGATCGGCCACCACTCCTTGTCGACGGAGTCGCGGTTCACCTTGAACTGCTCGTAGAGCTCTTCCACGAGCCAGGAATTGGCTCCGAACCCCCCGTCGCCCCCGACGCCGGTCACCTGGTTCGACACGCTCGATCGCCCTCTTTCATCACTGAAGTCCACGTATGCACAGCAGGACGCGTGATGCGTCCGGGCCCGCACACTCTCGAGAACCAAGCCTAACGTGTTTCGGTGTGCGAATCGTCGAACTGTGCGCCCTGATCGCGCGATCTGAGTACCGTGGGGGTATGGAGTTCTCCGGTGAGTCGCCCACAGTCGATCTGACGTATTCCGATGTGTTCCTGGTGCCGCGCCGATCGGCGGTGACCAGTCGGCTGCAGGTCGATCTGGCGCCGCAGGACGGCACTCCGGCGACACTGCCGCTCGTCGCCTCCAACATGAACTCCGTGACGGGGCCGCGACTGGCCGCGGTGCTCGCGCGTCGAGGCGGCCTCGGAGTGCTGCCGCAGGACATGCCGCTGCAGGATCTCGACGGAGCGATCCGCGACGTCAAGGCCCAGCCCGTGCTGTGGGACACCCCGATCGTGCTCCCGCCCGAGGCGTCGGTGGCGGACGCCCTCCGCCTGATGCCCCCGACGGCGGGCCACGGCATCGTGGTGGCGCGAGGCGCCGCACCCCACGACGTCGAGCAGATCCTCGGCGTGCTTCCCGCCACGCGTCTGGCCACGGCTCTGCCGGACGCGCAGCTGGGCGACCTGGTGCACTCCGGAACCCCGTCTCTCGACGCCGACGACATCGGCTCGGAGCGCCACGCGTTCGATGTGATCACCGACGCGGGCGCAGAGATGGTGACGATCGTGCACCATGGTCACCTCGTGGGCACGCTCAGCGCCCGCAGCGCCCTGCGCTCGACGCTCTATCGCCCCGCGCTCGATCGCGACGGACGTCTCGCTGTCGCCGCGGCGGTCGGCATCAACGGCGACGTCGCCGCCAAGGCGAAGGCGCTGGCGTCGGCCGGTGTCGACGTGCTCGTCGTCGACACGGCCCACGGGCATCAGGAGGGGATGCTGCGCGCGCTGAGCGCGGTCGCAGCCCTGAACCTCGGCATCCCGATCGTCGCAGGCAACATCGTCACCGCAGACGGCGTGAACGACCTCGTCGACGCGGGCGCGTCCATCCTCAAAGTGGGCGTCGGCCCGGGGGCGATGTGCACGACGCGCATGATGACCGCCGTGGGCCGCCCCCAGTTCTCCGCCGTCCTCGAGACGGCCCAGGCCGCGCGCGAGCTCGGTGCGCACGTATGGGCAGACGGGGGAGTGCGCTATCCGCGCGACGTCGCGCTCGCCCTGGCGGCAGGTGCGGCGTCGGTCATGGTCGGCTCCTGGTTCGCGGGGACGATCGAGGCGCCCGGCGAGCTGCAGAGCGACGCCGACGGGCGCGTCTTCAAGGAATCGTGGGGCATGGCGTCCACCAAGGCCGTGCAGGCGAGGTTCGGGCGCCTCGATGCGTACGAGCGCGCCCGCAAAGAGCTGTTCGCCGAGGGTATCTCCTCGTCGAAGATCTACCTCGACCCGTTGCGCCCGGGGCTCGAGGACCTGCTCGACATGATCACATCGGGGGTGCGGTCGTCGTTCACGTATGCGGGCGCGTCGTCGGTGCCCGAGTTCCACGAGCGCGCCCTCGTCGGTCTGCAGTCCGCGGCGGGCTACGAAGAGGGGAAGGCTCTTCCCGTCAGCTGGTGAGCATGCCTCGCCGCACCCTGATCCCGTAGAATCGTGGGCACCATGGACGACCCTCCCAGTTGCAGTACATCGCCCCACTGCCCACCCCTCCGTAGCGAGGGGGATCTCTGATGGATTACATCCTGCTGGGCGTGGGGCTCCTGCTCACCGTCGGCACCGGACTGTTCGTCGCGAGCGAGTTCGCGCTGGTCAATCTCGACCGCGCCGACCTCGAAGCTCGCCAGGCCCGCGGTGAATCGCGTCTCGCACTGACGATCAGCGCACTCAAGCACACCTCGACCCACCTCTCCTCGGCACAGCTCGGCATCACCCTGACGACGCTCCTGACCGGGTACACGATGGAGCCGGCGCTGTCGAACCTGCTCGGCCCCACTCTCGTGGCCTGGAACATCCCCGAGGCGGCCGTGGGCCCGCTCGCGACGATCGTCGCGATGCTCGTCGCCACGGTGCTGTCGATGATCCTCGGCGAGCTCGTGCCGAAGAACTTCGCCCTGGCGCTGCCGCTTGCGACGGCGAAGCTCGTCATCCCGTTCCAGATCGCGTTCACGACGGTCTTCAAGCCGGCCGTCGTGGTGCTCAACGGCAGCGCGAACGGTGTGCTGCGCAGCATCGGGATCGAGCCCAAGGAGGAGCTCTCCGGCGCGCGCAGTGCTGAGGAGCTGTCGTCCCTGGTGCGTCGCTCGGCCAGCGCGGGGCTTCTCGAAGCCGACACCGCGAGCCTGCTCGACCGAACGCTGACCTTCTCCCGGCTGACCGCCGCCGATGTGATGACCGCGCGACCGAGCATGCACGCGCTCGCCGTCGGCGACTCCGCAGACGACGTCATCCAGCTCGCACGTCGCACGGGGCACAGCCGCTTCCCCGTCTACGACGACGACCTCGACGACATCACAGGTGTCGTGCACCTGAAGGCCGCCATCTCGGTGCCGCGCGAGCGACGGGGCGAGGTGCCCGTGGGCGCGATCTCGACCGATCCGCTGCGGGTCCCCGAGACCGTGCATGTCGACGCTCTCATCTCCGAGCTCCGGGCCCGCGGATATCAGCTGGCAGTTGTCGTCGACGAGTACGGCGGAACGGCCGGACTCGTGACACTGGAAGACCTCGTCGAGGAGCTCGTGGGCGAGGTGTCCGACGAGCACGACCGCACCCGTGCGGGCGTCGTCCGCGGACGAGACGGCATCATGTTCCCCGGCGAGCTGCGTCCGGACGAGCTGCGACGCCGCGCGGGAGTCGAGGTTCCCGAGGGGGATGTGTACGACACCGTCGGCGGGTTCATCATGAGCGTCCTCGAGCGCGTTCCGTCGATCGGTGACGAGGTCGAGCTCGACACGGGCAAACTCCAGGTGGTCCGGATGGACGGTCGCCGTGTCGACCGCATCCGCTACGTCCCGAATCCGGACATGCCGGGAGAGGTGGTCGGACGATGAACGACTGGGGAGGACTGGCCTGGCTGGTCGTGCTGCTCGTGGCGAACGCGTTCTTCGTGGGCGCCGAGTTCGCCGTGATCTCGGCTCGTCGGTCGCAGATCGAGCCGAAGGCGGACCGCGGATCGCGCGCTGCCAAGACCGCGCTCTACGCGATGGAGCACGCGACTCTGATGCTGGCGACATCGCAACTGGGCATCACGATCTGCTCGCTGCTGATCCTGAACGTCTCCGAGCCCGCCATCCACCATCTGCTCGCCGTGCCGCTGCACGCGATCG
Organism: Microbacterium sp. ISL-103; assembly: GCF_018613995.1. GTDB lineage: Bacteria > Actinomycetota > Actinomycetes > Actinomycetales > Microbacteriaceae > Microbacterium. Next base: position 8,943 of record NZ_JAGGPD010000070.1, read on the forward strand.
GCTGGTCGGACGGCGTGGTCGACGCGGTGTCGTTCACGATCGCTCTGCTGATCGTGTCGTTCCTGCACGTCGTCTTCGGCGAGATGGTGCCCAAGAACCTCGCGTTCTCGGTGCCCGATCGCGCGGTGCTGATCCTCGCCCCGCCGCTCGTGCTGGTGTCGAAGATCTTCATGCCTGTGATCTGGGTGCTGAATGCGGCCGCCAACGGCGTGCTGCGGCTGTTCCGGGTCGAGCCGAAGAACGAGGCGGCATCGACGTTCACCCTCGACGAGGTCGCGACGATCGTGGATCAGTCGCGCCGGGAGGGGGTGCTCACCGATACGGCCGGCACGGTCGCGGCCGCGGTGGAGTTCACCGACAAGAAGGCTCGCGACGTGGCCGTGCCGCTGAGCGATCTCGTGACGCTGCCGCAGTCGACGACTCCGGACGACATCGAGAAGGCCGTCGCGCGCTACGGATTCTCGCGATACGTGATCGTCGACGACGAAGGGGTGCCGGTCGGATACGTGCACCTCAAGGACATCCTGCGGGCGTCGCACGGACCGGACGCCGCCGCGAAGCTCATCGAGCCCATACCGGCGAAGCGCATCAACCACATGGTGCCCGTGCAGGAGGACACCGACCTCGAGGACGCGCTGTCGGTCATGAGGCGTGCAGGGCGTCACCTCGCGAAGGTGCGCGACTCGCAGGGGCGCACGACCGCTGTGCTGTTCCTCGAGGACATCCTCGAAGAGCTGGTCGGCGAGGTGCAGGACGCGACGCGTCGCATCCGCGGTCACTGAGCGAGCGAACGGCAGAAGCCCCCGGTCCCTGTGGGCCGGGGGCTTCTGCGCGCGTGGAGCGGGGCGGCGGGTCAGCGCCAGTGGGCGCGGTCGTACTGCGGCGGCCAGACGATGTCCGCGCCGAGTTCGTGGGCCGCGCGCAGGGCGAAGTGCGGGTCGCGCAGCCACTCACGACCGGCGAAGATCGCATCCGCCGCACCCTCGACGAGCACCTGCTCGGCCTGCTCGGCGGCCGTGATGAGCCCGACCGCGGTCACGGGGATCCGTCCGCCCTGGCGGACCGTCTCGGCCAGCGGCACCTGATACCCGGGGAAGACGCTGATCTGCTGGTGGGCCACGAGTCCGCCGCTGGAGACGTCGATGAGGTCGGCGCCGTGCTCGGTCGCCCAGGCGGCGACGAGCGACGCCTCATCCGGGGTGAAGCCGCCGTCGGCGTGATCCGTCGCCGATATGCGCACGAACAGCGGCACCCCGTCGCCCGCTGTCTCGCGGATGGCGTCGACCACTCGGAGGAGCAGCCGAGCGCGGTTCTCGAGGGATCCTCCGTATTCGTCGTCGCGCAGGTTCGAGAGCGGTGAGAGGAACTGGTGCAGCAGGTATCCGTGCGCGCCGTGGATCTCGAGCACGTCGAAACCGGCGTCGAGCGCACGCCGCGTCGCCGTGGCGAACCCCTCGACGACCGCGTCGATGCCGTCGGCGTCCAGTGCCACGGGCTCGGCGAAGCCGTCGAAGGCGATCGCCGACGGCGCGGTGGTCGTCCAGCCGCCCTCGCTCTCGGGCACCGATCCGCGCTCGTCCGCCCACGGCCACCAGGTCGACGCCTTGCGCCCTGCGTGCGCGAGCTGGATGCCGGCTGCGGCGCCACGCGCATGGATGGCCTCGACGATCGGCACCCAGGCGTCGCGCTGCTCATCGTTCCACAGCCCGACATCGCGGGGTGAGATACGGCCCTCCGGCACCACGGCGGTCGCCTCGGCCACGATCAGGCCCGCACCGCCGGAGGCGAACTGCGTGAGGTGGGTGTGGTGCCATTCCTGCACGACGCCGTCGACCGCGCTGTACATGCACATGGGGGAGACCCAGAGTCGGTTGCGGAAGGTGACGGAACGGATGCTGACGGGAGAGAAGAGAATGCTCACCCTTCGACGCTAGTGCGCGGGTGGGGTGGCGAGGGCCACCGCACTAACGT
>NZ_JAGGPD010000071.1 GCF_018613995.1 Microbacterium sp. ISL-103
TCATCGCCGACGAGCCGACCACCGCGCTCGACGTGACCATCCAGGCGCAGATCCTCGAGCTCATGGAGAAGGCGCAGGAAGAGACCGGCGCCGCGATGATGATCATCACGCACGACATGGGCGTGGTGGCCAAGACCGCCGACGACGTGCTCGTGATGTACGCGGGCAAGCCCGTCGAGCAGGCCCCAGTGCGCGAGCTGTTCTACCGCACCCGGATGCCCTACTCGATCGGCCTCCTCGGAGCCATCCCTCGCGTCGACAAGCACGAGAAGGTGCCGCTGATCCCGATCAAGGGCAATCCGCCGCTGCTGATCAACCTGCCGGATGCCTGCCCGTTCGCCGCGCGCTGCCCCATCGCGATCGACGCATGCCGTGAGCGCGAGCCCGAACTGCTGCCCGTCACCACGAGCGGTCACGCCGATCACTCGGTCGCGTGCATCCGCGCGGACGACATCGACGATGACGGGATGATCGGCGGGCTGCCGGTGTTCCCGATCCCGGAGATCCCCGAGAGCAGCCTCGCCAAGGTGCCGCGCGAGGATCGCCCGATCACTCTCGAGGCAGTCAACCTGAACAAGACGTTCCCGCTGATGAAGGGCGCGCTGTTCAAGCGCAAGGTCGGCGAGGTGCACGCCGTGAAGGGCATCAGCTTCGACATCCGTCAGGGCGAGACCCTCGCGATCGTGGGCGAGTCCGGCAGCGGCAAGACCACGACCCTGCTGCAGATCATGGACCTCGTCGCCCAGGAGGACGGCGACATCCGGATCGGCGGCACGAGCGTCGCCGACATCAAGAACCGGGCGGAGGAGCGCAGGATCCGCCGAGACCTGCAGATCGGCTTCCAGGACCCCATGGGTGCGCTCGACCCGCGCATGACGGTGTGGGACATCATCGCCGAGCCGATGTTCGCGATCGGTATGAGCAAGGACGACGTGTTCGACCGCGTCGAAGAGCTCATGGGCCTCGTGGGTCTCGACCCCGCGCACAGCGACAGGTTCCCCCAAGCGTTCTCGGGTGGTCAGCGTCAGCGCATCGGCATCGCGCGTGCACTGTCGACGAACCCGAAGATCGTGGTGCTCGACGAGCCGGTGTCGGCCCTCGACGTGTCGATCCAGGCCGGCGTCATCAACCTGCTCGACGAGCTGAAGGCCAAACTCGGCCTGTCGTACCTCTTCGTCGCGCACGACCTGGCCGTGGTTCGGCACATCGCCGACCGCGTCGCCGTGATGTACAAGGGCTCGTTCGTCGAGCACGGAGACGTCGATCAGGTGTTCGACGATCCGCAGCATCCGTACACGAAGGCACTGCTGTCGGCGATCCCGATTCCCGACCCCGACATCGAGCGCACACGCGAGCGGATCATCCTCCCGGTCGAGGGATTCGACGCGGAGACCGCGGCCGCGAGCTGACCCGTGCACCGATGTGCACAGTCCGGTAACGGTTCTGTGTCGCAGGGGTTTCGCCCGCAAGATGCGGGGTTAGTCTGCCCCTATCCCAAGTAAGGCCGACAGGCACTAAGGAGTACCATGAAACGGCATCAGAAGCTGATGGGCATCGCTGCTCTCGGCGCCGCCTTCGCACTCGTCATGAGCGGATGTGCGCCGGCAGGCGGAAGCAATGGCGAGGGCGACACCCCTCAGACTGTCGAAGGCGCGGACTACAACCCGCAGCCCCGCGAGAACCTCGCAGAGGGTGGCGAGCTCCGCATCCCCGTGTCGAACATCGCCGAGCAGCTGAACTACTTCCACAGCGACGGTGACGCACGCGTCACCCAGATCGCTACGTGGTTCCGCCCGCAGATCCTGCTGATGGATCCCGACGGCACCGTCAAGAAGAACGACGCGTACCTCGACGACTACTCGTTCGGCATCGAGGACGGCAAGACCGTCCTGCACTTCAAGGTCAACGAGAAGGCCGTCTGGAACGACGGAACCCCCATCGACGTCACCGCGTTCAAGGCCACCTGGGAAGCGAACAGCGGCGAGAACGAGGAGTACCAGCCCAACGCGACCGACGGCTGGAAGGAGATCGATTCCGTCGAGGCCGGCGAGAACGACCGCGACGTCATCGTGACCTTCAAGGGCGAGTTCGCCTGGCCTGAGATGGTCTACTCGCAGCTGCTGCACCCGGACGTCAACACGCCCGAGCTCTTCAACACCGCGTTCCTCGGCGACTGGCACCCGGAGTGGGCAGCCGGTCCCTACACGGTCGACGACTACGACAAGACCGGTGGCGTCGTCACCCTCGTCCCGAACGAGAAGTGGTGGGGCAATGCTCCGCTGCTCGACAAGGTGACCTTCATCCAGATGGAGCCGACCGCCGCCGTCAACGCGCTGCGCAACGGCGAGGTCGACATGGCCGAGACCGGCAGCGCCGAACTCCTCGCGCAGGTCGACGGCCTCGAGGGCGTCGAGACCTACAAGGGTCAGGCGACCGGTAACGCCATCTTCACGCTGAACTCCGCCAACCCCGTGCTGGCCGACCTCGACGTCCGCAAGGCGATCTTCGAGGCGATCAGCATCGAGCAGGTCAAGGAGATCGTCTTCAACGGCCTGAACTACACCGAGGAGCCCGCCGGCTCGCTCACGCTGTTCTCGTTCCAGCCGAACTACGTCAACGCCCTGGAAGAGGCCGGCCGCAAGGACGGCGACACCGACGGCGCCAACAAGCTGCTCGATGAGGCCGGCTGGGTCGTCGGTGAAGACGGAATCCGCGAGAAGGACGGTGAGCGCCTGTCGCTCGTCTTCCCGAACCACTCCGACACCGAGACGGCCCGCGCCCGCTCGCTCGCCGTGCAGGCGCAGCTGAAGGAGGTCGGCGTCGAGGTGACGATCGACACCCGTCCGTCTGCCGATTTCGCCGAGGACTACACCACGCAGAACGGCGACATCTTCTTCCTCTCCTTCACGTCGTCCGACCCGTTCGGTGCTGCCTGGTTCTGCCAGCTGTACTGCTCGGACAGCGGCCTGAACCTGTCGGGCACCGGCACGCCGGAGATCGACAAGATGATCCACGACGAGCTGGAGACGATCTCCGACCCGGAGGAGCAGACCAAGAAGGCCATGGAGATGGAGTCCGAGATCTTCGCCCAGACCTGGGGCATCATCCCGGTTCTCAACGGCCCGGAGATCTGGACCGTCAAGGAGGGTCTCGCCAACCTCACGCCCGAGCCGTACTCGGGACTCGACCTCTTCGGCATCACGCCGGTCGAGAACGTGGGATACGAGAAGTGATCCATCCGGAGGCCTGATCCGTCAGGGCTTCGCGGCGGGGTCGGGGGTTC
>NZ_JAGGPD010000072.1 GCF_018613995.1 Microbacterium sp. ISL-103
GGAGACCGTCTCCGGCATCCGCACCATCGATGAAGTACTGCCGGATGCGTTCGGCCCCCGAGACCTGGAGGACGCCCGATGAGCGTTGAGCCCTTCGACGCCGTCGACGTGATCCGTGCCAAGCGCGACGGAGGCGCGGTGCCCGAGAAGGCGCTGCGATGGATGGTCGACGCCTACACGCGCGGCTATGTGTCGGATGCGCAGATGGCGTCGTTCGCGATGGCCGTCTTCCAGCGCGGCATGGAGCGTGACGAGATCCGCGTGCTCACCGAGGCGATGATCGCCTCGGGGGAGCGGATGAGCTTCGCGACGCTGGGCAAGAAGACGGTCGACAAGCACTCGACCGGTGGCGTCGGCGACAAGATCACGCTGCCGCTCGCGCCTCTGGTCGCCGTGTTCGGCGTGGCGGTGCCGCAGCTCTCCGGTCGCGGACTCGGTCACACCGGTGGCACGCTCGACAAGCTCGAGTCGATCCCCGGCTGGCGCGCCGCCCTCAGCAACGAAGAGATGTTCGCGCAGATGCAGGGTGACGTGGGCGCGGTGATCTGCGCCGCGGGCTCGGGCCTCGCGCCCGCCGACAAGAAGCTCTACGCGCTGCGCGACGTCACCGGCACGGTCGAGGCCATCCCGCTGATCGCCTCGAGCATCATGTCGAAGAAGATCGCCGAGGGCACGGATGCGCTGGTGCTCGACGTGAAGTTCGGCTCGGGTGCCTTCATGCAGGACATCGACCGTGCACGCGAGCTCGCTCGCACCATGGTCGCTCTCGGCACCGACTCCGGTGTCGCCACGACCGCGCTGCTCACCGACATGAATGTGCCGCTCGGACTCGCCATCGGCAACGCCAACGAGGTGCGCGAGTCGGTCGAGGTCCTCGCAGGCGGCGGCCCCGCCGATGTGCGTGAGCTGACGATCGCCCTGGCACGAGAGATGCTCGCTCTCGCAGGACAGCCGGATGCCGACGTCGAGGCCGCCCTCGACGACGGACGTGCGATGGACGGCTGGAAGGCCATGATCCGCGCGCAGGACGGCGACCCGGATGCTCCGCTGCCGACGGCTCGCGAGACCCACGTGGTCACGGCGCCGAGCGACGGCGTCGTGTCGCAGATGGATGCTCTCCCGTTCGGGATCGCGGCGTGGCGACTCGGCGCGGGACGCGCGCGGGCGGAGGACCCGGTGATCTTCGAGGCGGGCATCGACCTGCACGCCAAGCCCGGCGACCGCGTCGTGGCCGGGCAGCCGCTGTTCACGCTCTCCGCAGCCGACGAGGCGCGGTTCCCCCGCGCGCTCGAAGCGCTCGAGGGTTCGTGGGCTGTCGGCGACGAGGCTCCTGCCGCCGGACCGATCGTGCGCGAGCGGATCACCGCCTGAGTCGTCGACCGCTAGCCTGAACTGAGCGAATCCGCGACCGAGAGGAATTCCATGTCGATCGACGCGAACGGCGATGTCACGATCCAGGGCGCTTCCCTGCGCCGCCTGCCCAAGGTGTCGCTGCACGACCATCTCGACGGTGCGGTGCGGCCGGCGACGATCATCGAGCTCGCGGACGCGATCGGGCTCGAGGTCCCGGAGTCGAAGCCCGCAGCCCTCGGCAAGTGGTTCTCGACGCAGAGCGACTCCGGTTCGCTCGTCGACTACCTCAAGACGTTCGACCTGACCACCGGCGTCATGCAGACGAAGGAAGGGCTGACCCGCGTCGCGCGGGAGTTCGTGCAGGACCTCGTTCGCGACGGCGTGATCTACGGCGAGGTGCGCTGGGCTCCCGAACAGCACCTCGCTCGGGGCCTCACTCTCGAGCAGACGGTCGAGGCCGTGCAGCAGGGCCTCGAAGAGGGCGAGGATGCGGCTGACCGTGCCGGCCAGAGCATCCGCGTCGGCCAGCTGATCACCGCGATGCGCCACACCGACCGCTCGCGCGAGATCGCCGAGCTCGCGGTGAGCTTCCGCGGCCGCGGCGCCGTCGGCTTCGACATCGCCGGCCCGGAAGACGGGTTCCCCGCCTCGAACCACCGGGCGGCCTTCGACTACCTCGCCGAGAACTTCTTCCCCGTGACGGTGCACGCCGGCGAGGCGGCGGGCCCGGCATCGATCCGGCCGGCACTGCTCGACGGCCGCGCACTGCGCCTCGGACACGGCGTGCG
>NZ_JAGGPD010000073.1:0-295 GCF_018613995.1 Microbacterium sp. ISL-103
ATGGCCATGCTCTGATGCCCTTGGCGCCCGTGTACGACCCGCAGAACCGTCGCGGGGTCGATTCCGTGCGGCCCAGCCCAGGCCAGCCACAGACGCTCGACGACGGCCGTCGAATCGACGAGAGTGCCATCCATATCGAGCAGGACGGCGCGGGCACTGATGGTCTCGGTCATCCCATCAGGCTAGCGGGGTCCATCTCATGGATCGTCGGTCAGCGGCCCTCGAGCCGTGAGCGCCGCAGCGACCGCAACGATCGCAGGCGATGGCGCCGATCGCAGCGGCCCCAGGCGATCAA
>NZ_JAGGPD010000073.1:315-3710 GCF_018613995.1 Microbacterium sp. ISL-103
GGCCCGACACCGCAGACGCGGTCTTCGAAGCGACAGCGCTCATCGTGGGTGCGGTGTTCTTCGTCCTCGGATTCGTGATCGGGTGGCCCGTCTTCTGGGGGCGCGAGATGCCGATCAGCGGCACCGGCTCCATCGGCGCCTTCACGGCGTACGGCGGAGCGATCACTGCCGTCCTCGCCTTCGCGATCGGGCGCCTCCTGGTCAGGCCCGCCGAGATCGCCCCCGACGGCACCCGCGACGGATTCAGCGTTCCGGGTGATCGGCTGCGGTGGTACGACCTCGCAGCGATCGCCTTCGCGCACGCGGCGATCGCCTACCTCGGCTGGCTCGGAATCGCCGAGCTGCTCGAGCGCAGCTTCACCGATGCGCCGGTCTATCCGTTCCCCGGCGCGATCCTGGTGGCCGTCGCCTTCGCACTGACCGCCTACGTGACGTTCCTGAGTGCCGTGGCCCTGACGCCGACCGTGCTGTCGCTCGTCCTGGCCGTGTTCCTCGTCGTGGGCGCATTCGCCGCGATGCTCGCCTCCAGTGACGTGCACTGGTGGCAGGACAACCTGTCAGCCCTCGGGATGAGCAGCAACAGTGCATCGTTGGCGTTCAACGCGACGCTGATCATCGCGGGTGTCCTGGTCACAACGATCGCTCGATACGCCACCGCCGGCCTGCCGGTCGACGACCGAGTCGCTCGCCGCGGCCGTCGCATCGTGCGGGGTGGAATGATCCTGATCGGCATCTTCCTCGCGTGCGTCGGCATCTTCCCGGTCGACGAGTTCTTCCTCGTGCACAACACGGTGGCGACAGGAATGACCGTCGCGTTCGCCATCATCGTCATCGGGCTGCCGTGGTTCGTTCCGACCATTCCTCGAGTGTTCGTGGCTCTCGGCTGGATCTACGTGCTCGTCATCATCCTGCTGGCGGCGTTCTTCGCGGTCGGTTACTACAACCTGACCGCCGTTGAGCTGATCGCGGCAGTGCTGATCTTCAGCTGGATCATCGTGTTCCTACGGACAGCAGGCTCGGTGAGTTCCGAAGGCAGGCACGACCCCGCGCCCGCCTGAGCGCGGTGCCGCCTGAGTGAGATGCCGATCTGAGTGCGGTGCCGATCTGAGTGCGGTGCCGATCCGAGCGCGGTGCCGGCGCGAACACCGGCGTCAGCGCGAACACCGGCGTCAGCGCAGAGGCTGCGTGGCGTCCGACGTGCGCTGCAGGGCGTGGATCGTATGCGCGTGGCGTCGTTGGGCCACCCCCACGAACAGGCAGTCGACGAGCGCGAGCTGCGCGACCCGGCTCACCATGGCGCCGGCGCGAAGACGCGGCTCGCGTGCGTGAGTGAGCAGTGAGTGGTCGCAGTCCTCGGCGATGAGCGACGACGATGTTCCGGTGACACCGATCGTGATGCCCGCAGCGGCGCGCGCCGTCTGCAGGAAGTGCAGGGTCTCGCGGGTCGCACCCGAGTGCGAGAAGCCGATGGCGACGGTCTTCCTGGCTCCCAGGGACGCCGCGGCGCTGGCCTCGTGCGAGTCCGACAGCACGATCGCCGCGTGCCCGATGCGGAGCAGCTTGTGACCGAGATCCGCTGCGGCCAGCCCGCTCCCGCCGATGCCGAACAGCAGGATGCGGTCGGCGCCGTCGATCGCCTCCACCGCTGCCGCGAGCGCGTCGTAGTCGAGATTGGCGACGGTCTCCTCGATGGCGAGAAGTTCAAGGGCGGCGACCTTCGCGGTGGCTTCACGAAGGCTGTCGGCTGCCGAGATCTCGGAGCCGAAACCCGATGCAGCGGGGAACTGCACGGATTCGCGACCGAGCTCCGTCGCCAGCGCCATGCGCAGGGCGGCATAGCCGTTCACACCGATGGCTCGGCAGAAGCGCACGACCGAGGCGACCGAGGTGTCGCATCTCGCCGCGATCTCGGTGATCGTGCTGTCGACCACGATGGTCGGATCATCCGCGACGGTCCGAGCGATCCGCGCCAGCGACGGCGGAAGCTTCTCGGCCGCCGTGGCGATCGTCGTCTGGATGCTCATCGCTCTCCTGGTCCCGGGCGTATGTCGTGCGTGTGAACAATTCTTTCATGCGCGGCGCCCGATGCGTAGACTATTTCCATGCTCCCCCCGCAGGCACTCGTCGCCGTCGACCTCGGCAAGTCGCGATGTCGTGCGGTCCTCTCCGGATCGCGGGCCGACGGCGGACGCCTCTCGAGTCGCCGGCTCGTGTACGACGGCATCGGTGCGCCGGGGCTCGCAGCAGTCGGCGGCGTCTCCGCCGCCCTCACCGCGATCCTTCCTCTGCGCGACCGCCTCGACGAGTCGATCTCGGCACTCTCGGTCGGCGCGGCGGGCGCCTGGACGGCACCGGACGCGGCATCCGAACTCGCGCTCAGCCTCGCCGACGCTCTGCGCGTGCCCGTGGCTGTGACCTCAGACGCCGTGTCGGCGCATGCAGGGGCGCTCGGCGGCAGGGAAGGCGTGCTCCTGATCGCCGGCACCGGCGCCGCGGCGCCCGGTATCCACGCACACGATGCAGGCAGCGCCCCGCCCGTCGACGGCTGGGGCCCCGAGCTGGNNGCGCACGCCGGTCCGCCCCCGAGACGGCTCGCAACCATGGCCCCACTGGTGCTCGATGCGGCCGAGCGCGGCGACGCCTGCTCCGCAGAGATCGCCGCCGAGGGCATCCGCCTGCTCGTCGCCTCGGCGGTCGCCGCGTCGCCTGGAGGCCACGACGTCGCGCTCCACGGCGGACTCACCGACCACGTCTGGTTCCGCTCCAGACTCGAAAGCGCACTCCTTGCCGCCCGCCGCTCCGTGGCCGCCTCGTCCGGCGATGCGCTCGACGGAGCCCTCCTCCTCGCAGAGCGCTCTGATCTTCCCCACGAAAGGTTCGTGCATCGTGCCGAATGACCAGGCCAGATTGGCCACTCTCCTCGACGTCCTCTCGACTCTCGGCACCGAGGCGTCGACCATCGAGCGGGGCGACCTCGATCTGCTCGACACGACCGAGCTCGTGCAGCGGATGAACGCCGAAGACCACCGCGTGCCGGCCGCGGTCGGCGAACGCAGCGCCGAGATCGCTGCAGCCGTCGACGGGATCACCGAGCGGTTCCGCAGAGGAGGGCGCCTGATCTACCTCGGTGCCGGAACCGCCGGGCGCGTCGGTGTGCTCGACGCCAGTGAATGCCCTCCGACCTTCGGCACGGATCCCTCGATGGTGGTGGGACTGATCGCCGGTGGCGAGACGGCCATCCGCGCAGCGGTCGAGAACGCCGAGGACGACGATACGGCGGCGGCGGCGTCGCTGCGGGAGCTGGGGCTCACCGAACGTGACACCGTGGTGGGGATCTCGGCGTCGGGACGCACGCCCTACGTGGTCGGCGGCCTGGAATTCGCACGCGGTCTGGG
>NZ_JAGGPD010000074.1 GCF_018613995.1 Microbacterium sp. ISL-103
CGCTTCCCGCACCTGACGAAGGAGCGCTCGGATCGGTTCGGCATGCTCAGCCAGCACAAGGGGCAGGCAGCGTATGACGCGGGCAAGATCCAGCCGGATCTCGTGTCTGTCGCGACCAAGACCGCCGACGGCGCCTGGGGTCTCGCGACCGAGGACGAAGGACGACGCCCGCAGACCACCATGGAGGATCTCGCCGCCCTGAAGACGCCGTTCCGTCCGCACGGACGTGTCACGGCCGGAACCTCCTCTCCCCTGACTGACGGCGCCACGCTGTCGCTGCTCGCGGGTGGCGGTGCGGTGAAGGAGTTCGGCCTCGCTCCGAAGATGCGCATGGTGTCGTTCGCGTTCGCCGGAGTGCAGCCCGAGATCATGGGAATCGGACCGATCCCCTCGACCGAGAAGGCGCTGAAGAAGGCCGGTCTCACGATCGCCGACATCGGACTCTTCGAGTTGAACGAGGCGTTCGCCATCCAGGTGATCTCGCTTCTCGACCACTTCGGCATCGCCGACGACGATCCCCGCGTCAACCAATGGGGCGGCGCGATCGCTCTCGGACACCCACTGGCAGCATCCGGTGTGCGTCTGATGATCCAGCTCGCGGCGCAGTTCGCCGAGCGTCCCGACGTCCGCTACGGCCTGACGGCCATGTGCGTGGGTCTGGGACAGGGTGGCTCGGTCATCTGGGAGAACCCGCACTTCGACGGCAAGAAGAGGAAGTAAGTCCCGACGAGCACACTCAATCGACCGACCAAGCACGACGAGAACGTCGACTTCTCTCCCATCCAGGCCCTGACCGAGGGCGAGGTGATCACGCACTCCCCCGTGCGCGACATCCGCCTGGCGTCGGGCAAGGTCCTCGCCCTGATCACGCTCGACAACGGACGCGACCACACCCGGCCGAACACGCTGGGACCCGCGACCCTCACCCAGCTCGGTGAGACGCTCGACGGCCTCGCCGCACGCGCGGCGGCCGGCGAGATCCAGGCGGTCGGCATCACCGGTAAGCAGTACATCTTGGCGGCCGGTGCCGACCTCTCCGACATCAGCAAGGTCGGCTCGCGCGACAACGCGCGTCTGATCGCGCAGCTCGGTCACAAGGTGCTCGGCAAGTTCGGCGAGCTCGGCGTGCCCTCGTTCGCCTTCGTGAACGGGCTCGCGCTCGGTGGCGGCCTCGAGATCGCGCTCAACTCCAGCTATCGCACGGTCGACGCGTCCGCCGCCGCGATCGCCCTGCCCGAGGTCTTCCTCGGCATCATCCCCGGCTGGGGCGGCGCCTACCTGCTGCCGAACCTGATCGGCATCGAGAACGCGCTCGAAGTCGTCATCTCGAACCCGCTCAAGCAGAACCGGATGCTGAAGCCCCAGCAGGCGTTCGATCTCGGGGTTGTCGACGCGATCTTCCCCGCGGCGAACTACCTCGAGAACTCGCTCACCTGGGCGGACGCCGTTCTCGGCGGCAAGAAGGTCGAGCGCAAGAACGAGCCGGGCAAGATCGAACGCCTCACCAAGTGGCCGATCGCGATCAAGATGGCCCGCGCCATGCTCGAGTCGAAGATCGGCACGGTGCCGAAGTCTCCGTACGCCGCCCTCGATCTGCTCGACAAGGCGAAGAGCGGCACCAAGGGCGAAGGCTTCGCCCGCGAAGACGAAGCTCTTGCCGAACTCGTCACGGGCGATCAGTTCGCCGCCTCCATGTACGCCTTCGACCTCGTGCAGAAGCGTGCGAAGCGACCCGTCGGGGCGCCCGACAAGGCGCTCGCGAAGAAGGTCACCAAGGTCGGCATCATCGGCGCCGGGCTCATGGCGAGCCAGTTCGCGCTGCTGTTCGTGCGCAAACTGCAGGTGCCCGTGCTCATCACCGACCTCGACCAGGCGCGCGTCGACAAGGGCGTCGCCTACATCCACGAGGAGATCGGCAAGCTCGAGGGCAAGGGCCGCCTGGATGCGGACTCGGCCAACAGGCTCCGCGCCCTCGTGACCGGCACCACCGACAAGTCCCTCTATGCGGACTGCGACTTCGTCATCGAGGCCGTCTTCGAAGAGGTCGGGGTCAAGCAGCAGGTGTTCGGCGAGATCGAGAAGATCATCGCCGAGGACGCGATCCTCGCGACCAACACGTCGTCGCTGTCGGTCGAAGAGATCGGCGCCGAGCTCGCTCACCCCGAGCGCCTCGTGGGGTTCCACTTCTTCAACCCGGTCGCGGTCATGCCGCTGATCGAGATCGTGAAGACGTCCGTCACCTCGGAGGGTGCGCTGTCGACGGCTTTCGTCGTCGCGAAGAACCTCGGGAAGAACGCGGTGCTCACTGCAGACGCGCCCGGGTTCGTCGTGAACCGGCTGCTGGCGAAGGTCATGGGCGAGGCTGCTCGCGCCGTGTACGAGGGCACGCCGATCACCGACGTCGAGAAGGCGTTCGCGCCGCTCGGTCTGCCGATGGGCCCCTTCCAGCTGATCGACCTGGTCGGATGGAAGGTCGCCGCTCACGTGCAGGACACGATGGCCCACGCCTTCCCCGACCGCTTCTATGCGAACGAGAACTTCCACGCTCTCGCCGAGCTCGACGCGGTCATCGAGAAGGACAAGGGCGGTCGCGTGACCGGCTGGACCAAGCAGGCCGAGAAGCTGCTGAAGCCGGCGGTCGGCAAGAACCCGGCATCCGCTGACACGATTCTGCAGCGCGTGCAGGACGGCCTCGCGAGCGAGATCAAGATGATGCTCGACGAGGGCGTCGTGCCGGAGGTCGAGGACATCGACCTCTGCCTGATCCTCGGCGCCGGCTGGCCGTTCATCGACGGCGGCGCCTCGCCCTACCTCGACCGCGAGGGAGCGTCGCAGCGCGCGTTCGGCGGGGACTTCCACAGCCCGCAGATCCGCGGCGTCGAGAGCCGCTGATCCGACGGAACGAAGGGGGTCGCGTCCGCGCGGCCCCCTTCTTCGTTCTACTGCGACGGTCGCGAGTCGGTCTCGCCGGCACGCGGCCAGTACGACAGGGCCCGCTCGGCGAGTGCGGTGATCGTGAGCGACGGGTTCACCCCGGGATTCGCCGGCACTGCCGCGCCGTCGACCACATGCAATCCCGGATGCCCCCACACGCGGTGGTAGCGGTCGACCACACCGGTCTCCGCGGATTCTGAGATCACCGCGCCGCCGAGGAAGTGCGCCGTCAGGGGGATGCCGAAGACCTCGGGCCATGACCCCCTCGCCTCGGCAGCCACGCCTCCCTCGCTCTGCACTCTCGCCGCGATCGCCACAGCCGCTCGATGCGCCTGCAGAAGATAACTCGGGTTCGGGACGCCGTGACCCTGGGCGCTCGTCATCACGAGCCTGCCGAGACGCCGTCGCAACGACAGGGTGAGCGAGTTGTCGACGGTCTGCATGACCAGCGCGATGATGCCGCGTTCGCTCCACCGACGGAGCGAACCGAGCCGCAGCTGACGCAGAGGGGCTCGGATGATCTGCGACGCCAGGCTGGTCAGCCGGCGAGCGAGGGTCCGGTCGCCGGGCACCACAGCCGACGCGAGAGCGCCCATCAGGTTCGATCCCGGCCCGTAACGCACGTTCTCGACGTGCGTGCGCTCGTCGACGTGGAACGAGGTCGTGATCGCGACGCCCTTCGCGAGATCGAGTGATGCAGGCACGGCGACCGCGACGGCGCCGTCGAGCGCTTCGGAGTTCGTCCTGGTGAGCATTCCGATCGCATCCGAGACGCCCGGCAGCGCACCTTCGTGCTTCATCCTGTGCAGCAGCTGCTGCGTGCCCCAGGTTCCCGCGGCCAGCACGACCTGGCGAGCATGAACGGTGCGCCGACCGCGTCGCACCCATGCCCCACTGCGTTCGGTCGTGACCGAGAAGCCCCCGTGCGGCAGCGCTCGCACAGCCGTGACGGTGCGCAGCGGCTCGATGATCACGCCACGGCCCTCGGCCAGGGCCAGGTAGTTCTTCATCAGCGTGTTCTTGGCACCGACGCGGCATCCGACCATGCAGTTGCCGCACAGCGTGCAGCCCGTGCGTTCCGGGCCCTCACCTGCGAAGAACGGATCGGGCGTGCGTTCGCCCGGCCTGCCGAAGAAGACGCCCACCGGCGCGTGACGAAACGAGTCGCCGACGCCGAGATCGTCTGCCGCGCCCTTCATGATGCGCTCGACCGGCCCTGTGTGCGGATAGCGGTCGACCACGCCGAGCATCCGCTTCGCCGTCTCGTAGTGCGGCGCGAGCTCTGTCTGCCAGTCGGCGATCGACTGCCATTGCCGGTCGGCGAAGAAGGCGGCTCCGGGCTGATAGAGCGTGTTCGCGTAGTTCAACGAGCCGCCGCCGACTCCCGCCCCCGCGAGGATCACGACGTGCGGCAGACGGTGGATGCGCTGGATGCCGTAGCACCCGATCGCGGGCGCCCACAGGTAACGCCGCACGTCCCAGCTGGTCTTCGCGAAGTCGTCGTCCTCGAATCGGCGACCGGCCTCGTAGATGCGGACGCCGTAGCCCTTCTCCGCCAGTCGGAGCGCCGCCACTGATCCGCCGAATCCGGAGCCGACAATGATGACGTCCTCGTCGAACGCCTCGTCTTCGTGCACGGCGCCGGCGTCAGCCATCGCTCGCCCGCCCGCCGGGCACGAGCACCGTCAGCGCCGCCGGTCGCACTCCGATCGTGCACTCGTCTTCGCCGATGCGCTCGCCGTCGGCATACACGACGAGGCCCGGCGCACTCACCGTCACGACGCGGGCACGACGATGCGACACCTCCCGACGCGCCAGGTGCCTCCCCGTGAGCAGCAGAGGGAACAGCCGCAGCAGGCGGATCCGAGACAGCGGTGCGACCTGAACGAGATCCAGCTGTCCGTCGTCGGGCTGCGCTCCCCGACACAAGGGCATCCCGCCTCCGTAGCTCTCCGTGTTCCCGACTGCGACGAGCGTACCGGGAGACGCGACGACCGCTGTGCCGTCGACGGAGACGGAGAATTCCATCGGGCGGAGGCGCACGAGTTCGATGACGAGGGCGAGGTAGTACCGCAGCACGCCGTGCGGCCAGCGAAGGCGGTTGGTGCGATCGCTGACCTTCGCGTCGAAGCCGAGAGCGGCGATGGTCAGGAACGGGGTCGTGCGACCGCCGGTCGTGATCTCCCCCACGTCGATCGCCCGCTCGACACCGCTGAGCGCGAGCTCAGCGGCCGCTGACGCGTCGTGTCGCGGCAGCCCGAGCGCGCGTGCCAGGTCGTTG
>NZ_JAGGPD010000075.1 GCF_018613995.1 Microbacterium sp. ISL-103
AACCGTGCGAGCCGCTCGCCCGCGATGCGCAGGGCGTCGGTGTCGCGATCGAGACCGACGAGGCGGATGTTCGGGAAGCGTTCGAGCAGAGCCTCGGAGTGGCCGCCCATGCCGAGAGTGGCATCGACGAGCACGGCTCCGTCCGCCGTCAGGGCGGGGGCGAGCAGCTCGATGCATCGCTCGAGCAGAACGGGGGTGTGGATGTCGCGGAGGTTCATGATCTTCCTCGGGTGACCTCTGTGTGTCGGTGACCAGGGCCCTGATCCCCCTCCGCTTCTCGACCCGGCACCGGGGAAGTGTGTCGGGGCGGGAGCGGCGGGGCATCACAGCCGTGGTCAGAACAGTCCCGGGATCACCTCCTGCTCGAGATCGGCATACGTCTCCTCGCCGGCTGCGAGGTAGGTGTTCCAGCTCTCCGCATCCCAGATCTCGGCGTGTGCGCCGACTCCGGTGACGATGAGCTCTTTCTGCAGGCCCGCGTACTGACGAAGGTGCACGGGGATGGTGATGCGGTTCTGGCTGTCGGGCATCTCCGCACTCGCACCGGAGAGGAACAGACGCATGAAGTCACGCGCCTGCTTGTTCGCGAGCGGCNNCGTGCTGAAGAAGTAGAGGCAGCGTTCCTGCCCTCGGGTGACGACGATGCCGCCACCGAGGTCTTCGCGGAACTTCGCGGGAAGGATGACCCGTCCCTTGTCGTCCAACTTCGGAGAATGCGTTCCCAGCAACATCAGCCATCACCCCCTCTCCGTCCGGCCAACTCGAGGTGAGCCCCACTTTACTCCACTTTGCTCCACAAACCTATGGTCAATCACCGATACGCATCGTCCGAGCGCGAAGAGCACGCCCAAGATCCCTGTGATTACGCGGCAGAAGCGAGGTGGAGGATGGTGGAGTGTCGGTGGAGGGGAACGCCATCGCAATCGTCGCCCCAGACGCAGCCTCGGTTCCGGGTCGGTTAACGACGAAGACCCGGATGCTCAGGGCATCCGGGTCTTCGAGGAAGAGGTGGGGTTACTGGCCGTCCTGGCGGCGATCCCATCGATCGTTCATGCGATCCATGAAGGACGCCGAGCTCTGCTGCTTGGGGGCTCGCTCGCGGGGAACCGCAGACAGCGGCTTGCGCACGGGGGTCACGGCGAGCATGACGCCTGCGAGCATGGCGGCGAAGCCGATGACACCGACGACGACACCCCACACATCACCGAGCACCACTCCGACGATCAGCCCGCCCACGCCTGCGAGGAGCAGAAGGGCTCCGTACACCAGGTTCCGGTAGCTGAGAGCGCGGTCTCCCGACGGCGCACTGACGACATCGGCGTCGTTGTGGAGGAGATGGCGTTCCATCTCGTCGAGCAGACGCTGCTCCTGTTCGGAGAGTGGCATTTCGTCCCCCTCGGGTATCGTCCGTCCATTCTACGCGCGGTATGTCGGTCGGGGCTAGCTGTTCGACCCTCGATTGGCTTTACGTATGCTGGGAGTCGTGCCCTCCCCCACACTCGTCTCAGACGCCGTCGCCGCACGCCTGCGGCTGTTCCTCGACCGGATGCGCAGCGAGTCCGGGGGCTACGGGCCGGATGCTGCGGGCCTGATCGACTCGGCAGCCGACACCCTGGTCGGCGGCAAGAGACTGCGCGCTCGTTTCTGTCACGCCGGCTGGGAATCCGTCGCCCGGTTCGGAGATCGGCGGGTCGAGGACTCGTCCGTGCTCTGGGATGTCTGCGCGGCGCTGGAGATCTTCCAGTCGGCCGCTCTCGTGCACGACGATCTGATCGACAACTCCGACACCCGTCGCGGGCGGCCCGCAGCCCACCGGGCGCTCGAGAGCGCGCACCGGGACTCCGGATGGCGCGGGGATGCGGCAGCCTTCGGCCGGTCCTCGGCGATCCTCCTCGGTGATCTGCTGGTGGCCTGGAGCGACGACCTGCTCGAAGACGCCATCGCCTCGCTCCCCCACGCCGCCGCCGTCCGCCGCGAGTACGGCCGTATGCGCCGTGACGTCACGATCGGGCAGTTCCTCGACATCGCCGAGGAATCGGCATG
This sequence comes from Microbacterium sp. ISL-103, assembly GCF_018613995.1. GTDB lineage: Bacteria > Actinomycetota > Actinomycetes > Actinomycetales > Microbacteriaceae > Microbacterium. Next base: position 2,044 of record NZ_JAGGPD010000075.1, read on the forward strand.
GAGCGTGCACGCCACCGACTCGCACGTCGAGCGCGCCCTCAGGGTCGTCTCCTTCAAGTCGGCGCGCTACAGCATCGAGCAGCCGCTCATCCTGGGTGCGGCGATCGCCGACGCCGATGAGGGCCAGCTCGCGGCGCTCCGCCGTTTCGGGCATCCGGTGGGCATGGCGTTCCAGCTCCGGGACGATGTCCTCGGCGTCTTCGGCGATGCCGCCGTCACCGGCAAGCCCGCCGGAGACGATCTACGAGAGGGCAAGCGGACGGTGCTCGTGGCACTGACACGCCAGACGCTCGACGCGTCAGCCCGCAATCTGTTCGATGAGATGCTCGGCGACCCCGAGCTGACGGCCCAGCAGGTGCAGTTCCTTCAGGCCACGATCGCAGGTTCCGGGGCTCTCGAGCGGGTCGAGAGCATGATCGACGACTACGCGAAAGAAGCCGACCGGGCGCTGACCGGCGCGCACCTCGACGACGCTGCCGTCGGTGCGATGCGAGACCTCGCACGCGCAGCGACCGTCCGGTCCGCCTGACGTCTGCGCCAGGGAGTGCGCGTCGCTCGGGCAGGCTGCGCGTCGGCTCAGGCCAGGGTGCGCGCGACCCGACGAACGGCGCTCTTGTGCCCCGCGAGGAGCGCCGCGATCGGCGACCGCCCCAGCTCCTCGTCGTCGGCGAGCAGCCAGTCGATGACCTCGTCGTCGGTGAAGCCCGAGTCCTGAAGAACGATGATGGTCCCTCGCAGCGAGGACAGCGGCTGGCCGTCGACGAGGAAGATGGACGGCACGGCGAAGACACCCGACCGACGGGATCCGATCAGGTAGTGCTCGTCGATCAGTCGGCGCACGCGCCCGAGAGACTCGTCGAGAGCATGGACGAGATCGGGCATCGTCAGCCACTCGGTGGGGGTGACGCCACTGGCGTTCACGCTGTTCTCGGACCCCGCAGTCGCGGACTGCAAGGATTCGGAGGGCTGGTTCTCAGACGGCACAGACACGCATCAACTATCTCATCTCTGCGCGTGCCGTGCATTTCACGGCAGAGCGTGACCACTCAGCACTTCCGTAACACTCGTCACACTGGCCACTTCTGTTGACTTCCGTATACATCCGTGTCAGCGTGGGCAGACGCCGAACAAGGGGGATCACCTTGAGAACGCACGCTGTTGCGCGTCGAACGCGCTACCTCCAGCTCGGAGTGCCTGCCGCTGTCCTCGGAACGCTGACGGGAGCGATAGCCGCCTCGCCCGCGACGGCGGACTCCGTGACCGTCCCGCTCGAGCGTCTGCAGTCGGCACCGACGACGCGCGCCGTCGCGGCCACGCCGCCCGCCTCCTACGTCGTGCAGCCGGGAGACACCGTCTCGTCCATCGCGAGTCGCTTCGGGCTGAGGACCGTCGACGTGCTGACACGGAACGGCCTCACCTGGCGATCGGTGATCTATCCCGGACAGAGACTCGCATTGGCGGGCGCCGCCGCTGCGGTCACGCCGAAGGCTCCGCCCGCTGCGCCCGTCAGCAGGATCCACGTCGTGGTCGCCGGCGACACCGTCTTCGCGATCGCGAAGAAGTACGGCACGAGCGTCGACGCCGTCCTGGCCGCGAACGGCCTGAGCCGTGCATCCGTCATCTTCCCCGGTCAGAAGCTCGCCCTCTCAGGCGCCCCCGCGGCAGCGACGGTGACGACCGCGCCCGCGACCCCTCCCCCTGTCACGACGGGCGGGAAGACACACGCTGTCGTCGCCGGCGACACCCTGTTCGCGATCGCGAAGAAGTATTCGACGACGGTGGCGAAGCTGTACTCGCTGAACGGCCTGTCATCGGGCTCGATCATCTACCCCGGCCAGAAGCTCACCGTGGCGGCCGCCGCGCCCGCGACGGCTCCGCCCACGACTCCGGCCACGAAGTCGCCACCCGCGCAGCTCTCCGCAGCGCTCGACGCCGAGCAGGCGGCGAACGCCACGCTGATCATCGGGATCGGGCGGGAGCTCGGAGTCTCGGATCGCGGAATCGCGATCGCGCTGTCGACGGCGATGGTGGAATCCAGCATGCGCAACCTGTCGTGGGGCGACCGGGACTCGGTCGGACTGTTCCAGCAGCGGCCGAGCATGGGATGGGGTACAGCTGATCAGGCGCACGACGCCACCCGCAGTACCCGCGTGTTCTTCGGAGGCTCGAGCGACCCGAACGGGCAGACCACCCGAGGACTGCTCGACATCTCGGGCTGGGAGGGCATGAGGTTCACCGATGCTGCTCAGGCAGTGCAGATCTCCGCGTATCCCGAGCGCTACGGGCAGTGGGAGAAGCAGGCGTATCAGTGGCTCGCGACGCACGGATGACCCTCTTCCGGGCAAACCCGCAGCAGCGAGGGGCGAGCCGCTCCCCAAGCTTTCAGGCAGTTCTCCATAGAATCTTGACGTGACGACCAATCAGCAGGCCGACCCCCTCATCGGGCGGCTTGTCGACGGTCGGTACCGGGTTCGCGCTCGAATCGCCCGTGGAGGCATGGCGACCGTCTACGTCGCCACCGATCTGCGGCTCGAGCGCCGCATCGCGCTGAAGGTCATGCACGCGCACCCCAGCGACGCTTCGGCCTTCCAGAGCCGCTTCCTCCCAGAGGC
>NZ_JAGGPD010000076.1 GCF_018613995.1 Microbacterium sp. ISL-103
CCGGACGCAGACGATCGCTCATTGCGACATCCCTTCGCTAGTACGAACTAGATCAGGTTCGACGGGTCTCATCTCAGCCGCGGATGCGGCACCCCGTGTCACTGCTCAGAGTCTAGCGACGCGCGATCTCACCCCAGCCGCTGGATCAGTGCGAGCTCGTCTGCCCGGGTGAGGCCGGCTCGGCGATCGCGATCGACGCCGCGGTGCTGTTCGTCGTCGACCACCGCCGCGATCGTCTCATCGAGCGGCCGCAGTCCGCCCCCGGCCGCTCGATAGCGCTCGTTCGACCGGGTCATGAACCCGGTCATCTCGGCGGGCAGCCACAGCGGCAGCGACCGCTCCCCCGCCCAGTGCTCGACGCCGTTCGCGACCAACCAGTCATCCTCTGCCGTCACGGTGTCGCCGCGGTGCCCGGCACGTCGACGCACCGCCTCCAGGACATCGCCCAGAGCATGCCGGTCTCCGATCGCATCGATCACGCCGGTCGCCGTCGTCGTGACGAGGAACTCGGTCAGATCATCGACGTCGATGACCTGCACGCTGCGGCCGTCCCCACGCGGAACCAGCACCTTCTCGGTTTCCCCCTCCGCACGCAGGAACGCGGCAGCCCAGTAGCCGAAGCGGTCGCTGGGATCCCCCTGCCCGACGATCAAGCCCGGACGCACGATCAGCGCGCGATCGCCGAGGGTGCGCACCGCGTTCTCGGCGGCGACCTTCTGCGCTCCGTACTCGTACTCGTCTCCGACGGCGGCCGGCCGATGCACGGGCGCCGTCTCGTCGGCTCCGACTGTCGCGTCATCGGAGTACACCGACATCGACGACACATACGTCCAGCGCGCGGCCCTGCCGCCGAGAGCCTCCACTGCGGCCGCGACATGCGTCGCACTCGACGAGACATCGATGACGTGATCCCAGTCACGGCCCGAGACGGCGTCGTAGGCAGCGGGGTCGTCACGGTCGGCGAGCACCAGGCTCGCTCCCTCCGGAGACGGGCGCCCGCCCCTCGCGAGGCACATCACCGTCGCCCCGTTCATCAGGAGTCGTCCGGCGATGCGGCCGGACAGCCAGCCGGTTCCACCGAGGATCAGCACATCAGTCATGGCTCCATGCCACCAGCATCCGCCGGGGAAAGGAAGGGGGCTCCGCTCACAGCAGACCCGCGATCACGGCGTTCCGAGATCGTCGAGCCCCTCGAGAACGGGCACCCTCCACGACGGATCAGGCCGCCACGTCTGCCACTCGGGGTCGAAGGGCCACTCCCCTGCTCGGAACGACGCGATGGCCGCGTCGGCGTGACGCTCGATCTGCGCGGCCTGTTCGCTCGTGAGCCTCCCCTGCTCGATCGCGGCGATCAGCTCGTCCTCGTCCTTCAGGTGCACGCTGCCGTCCGGCTCGATCTCGACGTCGAGGATGTGATCCGACGAGTACGTGTCGTGATCGGTGCGCAGGTGCGCGTTCTCGAGGTTCACGTACCAGCCGGCGAACTGCCACCCGACATCGCTCACCTCGCTCCAGAACAGCCAGACCGACCATGCGGCGCCCGCCGGTGCGATGCGGAGGATGCCGTTGCCCCACCACTCCTCGACGATCCGCGTCCGCGGATCCAGCCACCGTCGCTCGAGGGGAACGGTCCTGATGCGTTCGCCCTCAGGCGTGCCCTGTCCCTCCTGCAGCGTGCCGGGTGCGAGCCATGCGACGAGACCGCGCTCGTCGTCGCGCACCACCCGCATGGGCGTGATCATCGATGCGTCACCGGTCTGCCACCCGGGCTTGCGGTAGTGCCACGAGATCTGATCGCCCGGCCGCAGGAAAGGACCTTCACCCATCGGCCTGACGCCATCGGGAACCGCAGCCGGGGTGCTGTGCGGAAGGATGCTCATCACGACACGCTACCCCGGAGGGCGACGCGGATCGGGTCGGCTCGGCGGCGACGGCCGCATGCGAGCCGCACCCCATCGGGATGCGGCTCGCATGCGGGTCGATCAGTCGCGCAGGGTCGCGCCGAAGCGCTCGGTGGCGACGGCGACGCCGGCGAGCTTCGCCTCGGTGGCCTCTGCCGCCGTGAGAGTGCGATCGTCTGCGCGGAAGCGGAGCGCGAAGGTGAGGCTCTTCTCGCCGTCGGCCACTCCTTCACCGCGATAGTCGTCGACGAGACGAATGGCCTCGAGAAGCGCACCGGCGCCCGCTTCGAGTGCGGCCCGGACGGCACCGGCGGGCACGTCGGCCCCCAGCACCAGCGACACGTCCTGCGTCGCCGCAGGGAAGGTCGACAACGACGCGGCGACGGCACGGCCTCCCCCGAGAGAGAGGATGCCGTCGAGATCGAGCTCGAGCACGGTGGCGCGACCGGGCAGGTCGGCCCCGGCGGCGACGTCGGGGTGGAGCTCTCCGACGTATCCGATCTCGACATCGCCCACCGTCAGAACGCCTGTGCGGCCCGGGTGCAGTGCAGCGCGCTCACCTTGGACGACATCGAGGTCGACGCCCGCGGCCGCCGCGATGACACGGGCGGCATCGAGCGCCTCGGACAAGCCCGTGGGCTCGGCGGCCCGACCGGGCTGACGAGCGACGATGTTGCCGGTGAGCAGCACCGCGACGTGGCGGTGCTGCGGCGGGATCGAGGCGTTGAGTGCGGCGAGCGTCGCATCCGAGGGACGAACCCCGAGCGGCGGCACCTCGTCAGTGCCGTACTCGACCCCGGGCTCGGGCAGGAACACGACTCCGGTCTCGAACAGCGCGAGATCCGTGAGGCCCCGCGAGATGTTGCGGTGCGCGATCTGCAGCAGCCCCGGGATGAGCGAGCGGCGCAGGAACGGTGCGGATCCGTCGAGCGGGTTCGCGAGTCGGATGCTGGGCAGGTGCTCCCCCGACGCCGAGCCGTGCAGATCGTTCTCCGCTTCGGTGGTGAAAGGGAACGAGGGCGTCTCGACGAGGCCGGCCGCGGCCAGCGCGTCGGAGACCCGACGACGACCCTGCTGGTGCGCCGTCAGGCCGCGGCCCGACGGAGGGGTCGGCAGCACCGAGGGGATGCGGTCGAGACCGTGGATGCGGGCGACCTCGTCGGCGAGCGACCACTTGTCGGTCAGGTCGGGGCGCCAGGTCGGCGGTATCACTGTCCAGCCGGCATCCGTGTCGCTGACCTCTCCACCGATGGTGGTGAGCGCGTCCACGATCTCGGCGTCGGAGTAATCGACCCCGATCAGCGCCTGCACGAATCCCTTCGGCAGTTCGATGTCGGCGACGAAGACCTCGGCGAACAGCGCGCCGCCCTCGTCGGTGAGCGCGCCGCCGGCGAGCTAGACCATCAGATCAGCGGCACGGCGGGCGGCGACGAACGGCACGAGCGGGGCGACACCGCGCTCGAAGCGCTTGGATGCCTCACTGGGAAGCTTGTGACGGCGCGCGGTGCGCGCGATCGTGATCGGATCAAAGGTCGCGGCCTCGATGAGCACGTTGCGCGTGGCGTC
>NZ_JAGGPD010000077.1 GCF_018613995.1 Microbacterium sp. ISL-103
GGTCGCCGTGGGTGCAGAGCACGCACGCGTAGCGCTGTCCGATGACCTCGAACGTGCCTCCTCGACGCTCGTCGCGTTCGAAGTGCCCAGGACGCAGGCCACCGAGCTGCTCAAGCACCTCGGCCCGGGCTGCCGGGGCCGCAGCGCGGAGTGCGTCGTTGATGGCGACGTTCCAGGCGCGCTCGGTGTATCCGTTTGCCAGGCTCAGGCGACGTTCGAAGCTAGCGGGTGTCTCGTGGGCCGCCGGTCGAGTCCGCTCCGGGAGCGCCATCACTGTCTCACGCAGCACGGGCCGTCACCTTCTTCTTCTTCGAGCCGCGCTGGACTTCACGCTCGTACTCGCGTTCGCTGGTCACGTCCAGCCGCACCGTGCCCATGTGCTCACGGGTGATGAACTCCTTCGTGGGGTCGTCCGCGTCGATGAGGTCAAGCGCGACCGTGGTCAGAAGCCGCGACAGGGCGCTCAGTGAACCACGGCTGCGGCTCCACAGGTAGTCGGCGTGCGCGGCCGGCAGCGACTTCGGCGGCTGGGCGAGGAGACCGAGCTGGGACTCGAAGGCGTAGACGATGGCGCCCCAGAGCTTGCGTTCCTCGGCCGTGTCGCGGCCGAAGTGCGTGAGCCGGACGAGGGTGGACCGGGCAGCGAACTGCTCTCCGAGTCCCTTGTCCGAGTGCAACTTCTGCTCGAGGTTGAAGCCCAGGTACAGCGGGACGGCGGGCACGGCGTTCATGAGGTTCTTCGTCGCCTGCTGGGTTTCCGAATGTCCACGGCCGGTGAACGCCATGTTCTGCATCTCGTCGATGACGATGAGCGAGGTGCGCCGGCGGATGAGGGCGTCGGTGACCAATTTCGTGCGCTCCTCGACCGTGGTGTGGGCGGTGAAGCGGATGCCGAGGAAAGTCAGGAACCGACCCATCAGGTTCTTCGGGGTGCAGGAGGAGGGCACCTCCACGTACACGATGGGCGAGTGGTTCAGGGTCTTCCACTCCGGGTGCTGCCGCTCGTGGCGGCGCAGGGCGTCGACCATGACGTGCTTCGCGGCGGTCGTCTTCCCGGCGGTCGGCGGGCCGCTGACCATGACGCTCGTGCGTCCGACAGCGCGGCTCATACGGAGGGACGCGCGTTGAACCTCGCGGAGGAGGTCTTTCAGGTCGGGGGTCAGGATGTCGGTGTTTCCCGCGATGCGGTCGATGCGGCGGTCGTTGAACGCGGCCTTCGCTCGCGCGTCGAGCGCGGTGAATTCCTCTAGGGTCATGGGCTCGGGTTGTAGAGTTTCGTAGTTCTCCAGCAGTGGGAGCAGGGTGCGCTCGCGGTCGAAATGACCGAGGGGGGCGTCGTCGATGAGGGACATGAGTGTGGGTTCTTTCTCTGGGGTTAGGCGAGATCGAGCTCGTCGAAGTTGAGGTAGTCGTCGGCGACGTGGCTCCGGTCGACGACGGGTTCAACGTCGGTGGGCGCGCCCCGCTTGGCAGCCTTCTTCTTGGCGGCTGCCGCTTCTGCCTGCAGCGCCTTCTCCACCGCGCCCGCTTCGCGTCGAGAGCGGGCTACGAAGTCGTGGGCTTCCTCGTTGGTGAATCGCTTACTGGACTTGCCGATGGCACGAGCGTCGTGGAGCATCGCGCGCTCGTTCGGGCGGAGCAGTCCCGCGTCGTCAGTCCACCCGCACGTAATCCACTCACCGTCGGTGGATGAGAGCACCCAGACCTGGGACGGGTCGTGACGGTCGTAGTGGACAGGCACCTTGATGCTGTGACCGTCCGCGTCCTTCTGCAGGCGCATGGGTGCCAGGTACGGGCTGTCGTAGGTGCGCCCCTGAAAGAGGATGCCATCGACCTGAACCGTGCGGTCGGTGCGAGGCATCAGCGCGATGAAGTCTTCCTCGCCGAGCGGAAGCATGAACTGACCGGTGTACTCGATGGATGCGGCGTACATCGAGTTCGGGGAGTGAACGAACGTCGGCTCCAGCGGGTCGGTGAGCCCCTCGTGCTCACGGTTCTGCCAGATGACGCTCACCCAGCGGTCGAACAGCTCGATGACCGTGCGGAGTTCGAGGACGTCCTCTTCTTCAGCCTTGGCGCCGCGCTCCGCGAGGCTGCCGCCTGCGTAGCCGGGAAGGTGTCGGGTGAACATCGTCTTGATGGTGTCGAAGTGTCGCTCGACGTGCGGCTTCCCGGTCGGCGTCCGAGGAGGCGTCTCAGTGATGTGCATCCCGTATCGAGTGCAAGCGGCGTGGACGACGATGCCACGGTAGTCCTGGCCGTTGTCGACGAGGATGCGGCGGGGGAAGATATAGGGCCGGTAGGTGTCGTAGGAGTGCTCCCGGTCTTCGACGAGCTTCGCCCACGGCATCTCCGGGAGTTCCAGCTCCGCGTACTGGTTGCTCCACGGACGCAGCGAGTGCGGGACGAGGGTGCGAGCGATGAGCCACGCGTGGTCTTCGGCGACGGGGGCGCCGTCGGTGAAGTTGAAGCCGATGATGCTGCGGGTGCGCTTGTCCATGAGCGTCGTCAGGTGTGGGCGGATGACGGACCCGTCCGGCATGCGCACGAACGCGTCGAACCAGGTCGTGTCCATCTGGCATTCGTCGCCGGGGGCGGTGACCTCACGCTTGCGGAAGGTGTGCTTCGGCACGAGAGCGGCGGTGTTGCGCAGCTGCGCCAAGGTCGTGGGGTCCTGGTTGCCGGAGAGCTGCTTGACGTACCGTTCGACGGTGGACGTGGACGGGAGCGTGGGGCGGTCGTTCGGGTGCGGGTACTCGTCCTCAAGCTCCAGCTTCAGGTCAGCGCGGATGACAGCGTAGGAGGTCTTCGACCGGCCCGCGTACGTCTTCAGCACCCGGCGCAGGGTTGTGATGACTCGCTCGTCAGCGCGGGAGAACGCCTCCTCTTTGCGGTCATGGGTGCGCTTGTCGCCGAGTGCTGCGACACCGCCGTCGCGATACCGCTGCAGGCGGCGTTGGAGCGTCCGGTAGGGCATTGGCATGCCCAGGTCGTCGAGCTCCTTTATCTTGCATTCGAGCCGCCCCTTCATGGGGAGTCGCGGGTCGTACTTCGCTCGGAGCTCTCCCCCCTCGGGTGCGGTTCCGTCGACGAGCTCCTGCAGGTGTGGGATGAGCGCGACCGTGTCAGCGTCGAGGTGGTCGAGGGCCTCGACGATGGGCATGAGGACCTTCTTCTTCCTCTTCTTCTTGGAGTCGTCCTCGGGCTCTGCCTCGACGATGTCGAGCCGCTCCCCCGGCGCCAGAAGGCGGAACAGTTCCGACTGATGGAGGACCATGGTCTCGTTGGTGAGTTCGTGGCGGAGTCGGTAGACGACGCCTTCGTAGCCGACGAGCTTGTAGAGGCCGTCGGTGAGTTCGATGGTCTGTCCGATGAGGATGGTGCGGGGCTTACGCATGAGTGTGGGCTTTCTTTAGGCGGGGTGGATGGGGGTGTTGTCGGAAAAGGGCTTGGTGAGGTCGAAGCGGATGGCGCGCTGCCACATGAGGTGGAACACGGCGGGAAGGTGCTCACCCGGGCGGTCGGTCCGCAGCGCGTCTCGGAGAGCGCCGAACGTTCCAACCTCGTGTGCGACGTGGAGGATGAGGTCGCGGTCTTCGTCGTCGGGCTCGAAGCGCGGGTGGTGGTAGCGACCCATCATTTCGAGGTTCCACCGGGTCACGTCGGGGAAGGTGTCGAACAGTTCGAACCGCCAACCGATGCGCTCGCACATCTGCGCCGTGAGCTCGAACTTCAACGCCTCAGCCTCGGTCGTACGTTCGGAGTCGTGAACGTCCACGAGGATGTTCTCGCCCTGCGCCGTGCGGAAGAAGACGTCAGGCACGTGGTGCAGGTCGTCGCGCTGGAAAGTGAGCATCATCGGCTGGGAGACGATGTCGACGATGTCGAAGACGTGGTCCAGCAGCATCAGCGCGGTGAACTCGCTCATCGACTCGTAGCGGACCATCGTCTCGGTGCACGCGCACCAGTAGTAGCCCTGGGAGGAGCGCTGGGTGTCCCACTTCATCGGCAGCCGCGCAGGCTGTGCCGGTTCGACCTTCTCCACCGACGCCGGGTCGGTGGCACGGGCGGCGTGGACGCGATGCTTCGCGTCCTTCCATTCGATGCGGTCGACCCCGAAACCGGGGGTCTTCTTGATGCCAGTTATCTTTGCCATGTTTCTTCTCGTGCGCGGCGGCTTCGCGTCGCGGACGGGATCGATGGCGTTCATTGATCTTTTGGCACTGATAGGTGCCAAAAGGTAGAATCCGAGGCATGTCGAACCCTCGGTACGTTCCGCGCGAGTTCGCGCACTATCCGCTCGAATTCGGACGAAAACCGCTCATCGAATGGGTCAGCGAGGAGGGCCTGTCGACCGTGGAACGTGCAAGATTGGACGCCTCGCGCCTTCAACACGGCGTCGCCTACGGGGTCACCCAGCTGTACATGCCACGCTCCCCCACGAAACGGATGACGTCCTTGGCTGAGGCGCTCGATCTCCCCTACGCCCGCCTGCAGAAGCTGCTCTCTGGTCACAGCGTGATGCAGCTCGAAGATCTCGGACGACTTCGCCAGCTCATCGGCGACAGTGTGGACCCGTGGCTTCTCCGGGGGCGCCATGCGGCGCTGCTGACGGAAGGTCGCGCAGCGATGGATCGGGAGGCTGCGCGAGAACGGCGAGAGCGATTGTCTCGGGCTGGAGCTTGGGCGCGGCCGTCGTCGCCGCCACCAATTCGATGAGCGACTTTCGTTGACCACCGGCGTGTCGAGCTGTAATTTCGACATGTGCGGATATTAATACGCACTTCGAATTTCGACAATGGTCAGACGGAAGGATCCCCATGGACGCTCTCGAGGTCGCTGAAGACATCACGCTGCCCGACACCCGTGTCGCGTTGTGCGGCGACTGGCACGGGAACATCGGCTGGGTCGGCACCTTGGCCGAAGCCATCCCCCGACTCGCCCCCGACATACGCACCATCATGCAACTCGGCGATTGGTCGATGGACCCGGCCGCCGACGCCCTCCTCATCGAGGCAGGGATCGAGCGTGTCTACGTCACGCTGGGCAACCACGAGATCTATAGCGAGATCACCCCGCTGTTGAACGCGCACCCCGGGCACGCTGTCCGCGTCTCCGACATCACCTGGATCCTCCCCCGGCCAGGGCGGCTGACCATCGGTGGTCGATCCGTGCTTTCCCTGGGCGGGGCCACCTCCGTCGACAAGGCGTGGAGGCGAGAAGGTGTCAGCTGGTGGCGGGACGAGGACATCACCGACCAACAGGTACGAGCCGCAATCGCAGGCGGCGCGGCTGACTTGATGCTGACACATGAATCCCCCGACCGCACCCCCGTGCGCGCCGTGCAAGAGATCCTGCGCACGAACCCGATGGGGTTCCCTAACGACGCCCTTCTCGATTCTCTACACTCCCGCCGACGCGTCGCGAAAGTCTGGGATCTCGTTCATCCCGCGCTCCTCGCGCATGGACACATGCACGCGCCGGGCGGCGGTCAGACCGACGACGGCCGGCGAGTGGCGAGCCTCGGGTGCGACGGGCAGCAAGGCAGCATCGGGTTCCTCGACATGTTCACCCTGACGATGCAGACCCCCAGCCTTCGAGAGATCCGCGACGCGGCCGGGCAATGACCAACCCATGGGCCGCCATCGTCGGGCCTTGTTACACGCGAGCATCTCTGGCGCGCGCACTCGGGTGGACAGAGCAGGACGTGGCGACTGCGGTGGAAGCGCTCGACGTGCTGGAAGTCCTTCCCGTCGATGGACAGCCACTGTATCCCGCGTTCCAGATCGCGGACGGTCGGCTCGTCGCAGGTCTGGCTGACGTGCTCCGGACTCTGAGCACCGGGACCGAATCGCGGTGGACGTGGGCGCAGTGGTTGAACAGCACTGGCTATGCGGAAGAGTCGCGCCGCCCCATCGACATGCTCAAGGACGGCGAGCTCGACCAGGTTCTCCTAGAGGCCCGCCACGATGCGTGGTCGTGGAGCAGCTGACCCGCTGCGACGTTGTGTGGCTTGAACACCGACCCCGGCGCGAGGCCTGACGCTCCTGCACGGTCGCGGCTCTCGTATCACGTGGAAGCCTGCCAAGCAGATCGCCGCGTCTGCCAAGGTCAGAAGTCCACCGTGTTCCCAGGTCAAGCTGCAAAATCGACCCACCGTGCCAAGTCTGCCAAGCGCGGGATGTATCCATATAGAGGATTTGGGAGCGAAGTCCTCCTGTATCTCGAGCTCTCTCTTTTTTTCCACACATGAACTACCTACTACTTGGCAGCCTTGGCCGGGCCCTCCGATCCCAGTAGAGAGTATGGCAAACTCCAGCCAAGGTCGCCTTGGCAGTGCTTGCCCGACTTGGCAGCGCGGGTGAGAGGATCGGCAGATGATGGATTCGGTAGCAGCGATCCGCGCTCACGCGGCAACGGTCGCCCGGGCGTTCGCACCGCTGGGATGGGCGTTCTACGGCCACTGGCACGCCGATGAGTCCACGCGAATCCTCACCATGCTCCGTGCCGGAACCGCGAACGCCGACGTCGACGAGGCGGTTACTGAGGTCTGGAACACCAAGCAGACCGCCCTACTGCGCAACGTGGCGACGCCCCTCGGGCGTTTCGGTCGTGGAATTGACCTGGAGTGCCAGCGGCGATGCCAGAAGCGTCAGATGCTCGTCAGTGAGGCGGTGGAATGCCACGAAGCCGGCAGGTACGCCGCGGCGATGACCCTCGCGCTCTCCCAGGTGGACGGCATCACGCGCGAGGTCGTCGGGAAAACGTTCTTCCAGGCGAACCCCGACGCCACCGAACCTGGCTACACCGACGACAAGACGCTTGCCGGGGTGGAAGGAAACCTTCCGGTGGTCAGGAAAGCTTTCAGCGCACCGGTGGACAGGGTCGGACGTTACTCCTCGGTGTCACGTCACGGGATCATCCACGGCATGGACCTGACTTTCGCGACCAAAGTGAATTCCACGAAGACGCTCGTCCTGGTCGGCGCGTTGGCCGAACACCTCGAGTCCCGCGCCTCCGCCCGTGCGAAACGATGGCGGCGGGACCGTGATGTCAGGCGGAGCACGCTCACCGGGTTCGACGACAACGGCCGTCTTCGGGATGACCGTCACCTCGAAGAGCTCTACCTGTTCCGCGCAGAGTTTGAAAGTCGTATGTTCCACGCCATCCTCTCCCCGCACGGCCCCACTGCCACCTCGTTGCTCGAGGTGGCGCGAGACAAGCTGCCGCAGCAGAGCCTGTGGCGGGCCCGGTTCAGCCTCCTGACAGTGGAGCGCGATGGCGTTGCGTGGACGTATCGAACACCGAGGGGTCACTGGATGGGTTCGGCGCTGCGGATCCGAGACTGCGCGACGTTCCCCATCGAGCAGGAACACTGGACGTGGGATGCTGCTGGGCCTCCGCTCGCTGCACCGTGGTCACGGCCTGACGGATGGACGGCGACCGACGGGGACCCGCGCACTCCTAACTGGGGGTTCGGCGGGTTCTACCTGGACTGAACGAGGTTCGCCAAGCACGACCAAGCGCTCCACCAAGGTCAGATCGCACCTTTCCCCAGATTAGAGAGCGTATTCGTCGACCCGCCAAGGAACGGTTGAGCGATAGGAGGTCGCCAGCCCCCGTCGCCGCCACCTCCCGCGCGCACTGCGTTCGGTTACTGGCCCCCAGGTCGGGTAGAGCCGCGCCTCGAGCCCTCCCGCTTAGGTCTCGGCTCTCTTCGCCGAGCTACTCGTCGTCTTCGGGCACATCGCCCCGCAACTGAGCGATGGTCGAGTGCAGCGGTCCACGCCAGTCTCCCCGCGACATGCCCAGCTCGAATGACCCTCGAAGCACCTCGTTCACTTCGCCCGCAGTCAGACGCCATGTCGCCGTCACGACGTCGGGGATAGCTTCCGGTCCGTCGGCGAACAGCACGAGGACCACGTCCTCGTCGGGAGTACTGAGGCTCTGCTCGGAATGCAGTCGCCGCATCTCGACAACGAGCTCAGCCGGGCGCTGTGTCGCGATGCGTATCGACCCATCGAAAGCGTGTGGCACGACAAGCGGTCGCAGTCCGGTGAGCGAGGGGGTGAGATACGAATCGCTCCCCCAGCTCTTGGGCCGATCCGCGAACAGATCAACAGTGTTGTCCTGCTCCTGCCAGTACAGGGCTGTCACTGGCGCGTCGAACGTCAGCTCCAACCTGACCTCTTTCAATGAGGTGGCGGTGTTGTTGCTGATCTTCAGGATGAACGGCCGGCTCATCTGCGAGGCGAGGTCGTGAATCCCGGATTCGGGTTCCTCCAGGGTTTCGTCACGCCACTTCTCTACTGCATCGAGAAACTCGCGATCACTGCGACGGTCTGAGGAGAACGAGCCTTGGAGTACGGCGAAAGGTGAGCGAGGGGCCGTGTCTTCAAGCTGAGCTTCGAAGCGGTCTCTGTGCCAGTCGACGAGTTCACGAAGCTCTGCAACGTCGATGACCAGCGAATGCAGAACCCCGTCCGGTTCGACGCTGACATCGAGGACGGCTCCCTGTGCCTGTGCGCGTGCCCGAGCCATCATTGCGACGAGCTCTGGCCCAGTCGCCCTACGCGTGGCACCCTCGACACGGATGTACACGTCGCCACTTTGCAGCGAATCGCTGGACTGCAGCACAGGGCGGACCCTACCGTCCGGCGGATCGACGAGAACGATGACGTAGTCACGTCCACCCGAGGCCGGGACAAGGTCGACGTCCCATCCCGGCGGGTCCGTGCCCGCGAACGTCTCGATGTCGCGCTCCAGGTCCATGAGCTCGAACTTCGGAAGCCCTGCAACACCGTCGAGGGTCAGCCCCAGAACCATCACCGCATATCCGTCGAAGTGGCGCGCGGCCTTGGCTGGGTCGCGATGAGAGGCGCCGAGGATGAACTTCACGACCTTGCGCCTGTCAGCCTTGCTGTTCAGGTCGAAGCCGCTCTTCAATTCGAGGTAGTGACGTTCCACGCGGTCGTCGCTCGCCTCCAGCGCAGCGATGAACGCGGCACGCGCCCGGTTACCAATCGGCAGCTTGCTCGAATCCACGATCCCCATGGTCCGATTCAACCGCACCTCGCAGCTGTCGGCGCCACCGGAGCCGACTCCGCTGGCCGGCTACTGCGTCGGATACAGGTCCAACAAGAATCGAATGTGGGCGGTCAGATCGTCAGCCAGAAGCGCACCCACGACCGTGTTCTCGTAACTCCGGGCCCCGCTAGTCACCGCCCGCCACCGGCGTACGCGCGCGCTCCGTGCCCCCTTCCGGTTCGCACGTGCCACGTTCCCGCGGTCTTCGGGCGCACCTCCCATGAAGTGGATGACTCGGTCCAAGACCCACGCGTCCTCCCGCGGCCGTACTGCACTCATCATTTCTACCTTGCGATTTCGCGATGCCGCAGGGTGCAAGGTGATTGAAAGGAGCGTCCCGTGTACGCGACTCTGGTTCTCTCCGGCGCTGCCTTGGTGTCGGTCGTCGTGTGGGGGTTCGCCCGATGGCATGGACCGCTCGACGACCGGACGCGAACTTTTCTCGCGGCGGGCTGGGTGTGCATGGCTGTGTGGGCGACGATGATCCTGCTGACCATGTTGGCGGGAGTGCCGACGACTGCCTCTGCGGCTCACGTCATCGTGTGCTCGGGGACCCTCCTCATGCTCGCCTGCGCGATAGCCGCAGCCACGTCCCGCTCACGGCATCAGCGCCATGCCCTCCGCGGACTCCTGCAGATTCGCGATCCATTCAGCTGCGAGGCCGCTCGCTGAGAACACCGACAGGATAACCAGCCCGCAGAACACGACGACAACTCGTGTTCCTGTCGTCCACCGTCCCAGCCAGAACACGAATCGCCACAGCCATCGTGCACCCCACGCGCGTGACTCGATGAGCGCCGCGGACACGTTTGCCCCGCAGAACGCCGCCGCGCCGAACAGAAGGATGAACGACCACAGGGCACCGAGGATCTGCAGGACGAGCGGCACTAAGTATGGCGTGAGGCCGGCGATGCCTTCAGCGTTCAGAGCCGCCAACGATGGCTCAAGGACGCCCTGGAGCGGTGGCTCGAGCAACCAGTAGGAGACCACGCTGCCCAAGCCGGCGAGTGGGACCGTGGCAAGGAGTGCGACGGATGCACCCTTGCCGTCGAACACACGGCGCCACCACAGCACGAGAAAGACGACGGTGGTCACCGCGAGGACGACGACCGAGCTCCAGAACATGACGACCGCGATGGTCACGACGTTTTGCACATACAAACTCACGACAACGTACATAGCGAAGACGCTCAGGAGCAGACCGCCCCAAGCGTCGTCCTCTGAGGACGGCGCTTTAGGTGTGTCAGTTCCGAACGTGTACTTCAACCAGGCCCAGACCTTCCAGTCGGTGACCAGACGCGCGTGGCTTCTCGCGAGCCGCAACGACACTCCTGTACCGGTGGCGGCAGGCAAGCTGCTCATTGCCGCGGCGATAGGCGTGCCGAGGACCGCACCGCCGAAGAACCACACCCACTCCACCCACGATGTCATCGGCGCCCGCTTCTCTTCTCTGACAGAGACCGCGCCCCTTCGAGCAACGCACTGAGCACGATGGGAACAACGATGCCTGCCAGTCCGAAGACGATGTGGTCGATGTTGTCTTTGACGAACTTCAGGATTGGAACCGTGTCAATCATGTACCTCTCCTGCCTCAACCAAATCTCCGAAACTCCTTGTATATCAGTGTTCTCGCGGAGGAGCGAAACGTCGCGGAGCGACTTGTTCCGCTCCTCATTCCTGCTGGGGCCTCATGAGAGCAGTCCGCGCTCGGCATGCTCGAACGATGGGAGCGAGTGACGGGAACTGCTTCACAGCGCACCGGAACGCGCGTTCAACCGGCCGTTGAAGCCGACGTTCCTCATCGCCGGGCAGCGTCGTAGCGAGCCGCGTCGTGGCCTGGTCCGGCCGCCCGTAGTCGTCAGCACGACGAGCGGCTCTCGCCCTTACGCGTTCGCCGGGTTCGGATACTGCCGCGAGCAGGAGATGTTCGTGCGCACGGACGATGTGACGGAAGGATCCTGGGTCGAGCCGTGCGCGCATCCACCTACTGCGCTCCTGACGAACTCGCTACGTCACCAAGCGCGGCACCTACCCAATACGTCAACTTTTCCACCCATATGACGCAGTGGATGCGGCGTTTAGTGCCGTGGCGTATGCGGATTGGATTTCTCGTGGCACAACGGCAGATTGTCGAGCTCATCGACGACCTGGATCAGACCCTCATCACGGATGGCGGCACATACACATTCGCGCTGAATGGGAAAGTGTACGAGATTGACCTCTCCAGCGAGAACATCGACAGGTTGAACGAGGCCCTCGCTCCGTTCATCGCGTCTGCGCGGCCAGTGCGTGGGTCCACGGCCCGCGACCGCTCACACGTGTCACATGAGATGTCTGCGATCCGTGCCTGGGCCCAGCGGCGCGGTTACACCGTCAGCGACAGAGGGCGCATCCCCTCCGACGTCATCGCCGCCTACCGCGCGGGCTAGCGGCTCTCGTCGACGTCGACGAGACTGCTGTCCCCCGCGAGTAACTACAGGCCGGTGGGTCCGGAAAACCTACCGCTCCCGGGCGGTGTCTTCCGTCTGCTCGAGTGAAATGCGAGAAACGCGGACTGTCGACGTCCGCGGTCGTGATCATGAACTCTGGCCGTCTCGCGTTTCACACGATGGCGCAGCGTCAGCCTTGGGTGTCGTCGCTGTAGGGGACGAAGCGTTCGGTCACACGAGGCCTAGCTCTCGGGCAAGTGCCCCGATTTTCTCGGCGCGACGAAGTCGAGGCAGGTCACTCCCGTCCCGGATCTCGCGGCCCCGGGCATCGAACTCGGCGAGAAACTCCTCAGCCCAGACGATGTCTGACGGCGTGGGGCTGACCACTTCGTTGACGACCGCGAGTTGCTCTACGCTCAGGCAGAGCCGCCCCGTCATTCCGAGGGCTAGCGCGTTTTCGGAATGCTCCCGAAGAATGGGATGACTCGTGCTCACCGTGGGACCGTCAATGGGGCCGGGAAGCCCGGCAACACGGCTTGCGACCACGAGACGTGACCGCGGATACGCCATCGCGATGTCCACCGCCCCGGTTCCCGTATCCCGGCGATAGTCGCCACTTCCGAACGCGAGGCGGAACGCACCGCGTGCGGACGCGATGTCGGTGCAGTACTCGATACCGACTGCGGACTCGACGAGCGGAATGACGGGTAGATCGCCGCCGAGGCGGTCAAACGTCTCCGTCACGTCAGATGGTGACTCGGCCTTTGCGAGCATGACCCCACGCACCCCGGGCACGCCTCGGAGTGCGCGAACATCTTGTTCCCAGTCCATCGACGTGCGGTCATTGATGCGCACCCACGCCGACCCGGCCTGTAGCCAGTCCGTCAGCGCCTCGCGCGCGACCGCTCGTTGACGGGGATCGACGCCGTCCTCTAGGTCGATGATGACTTGATCTGCGCGGGACGCAACCGACGCGTCGAACAGGTCCGAGCGCGCGGCTGTCACTAGAAGCCAAGATCGCGAGATCTCGGGCGCGACGTGATGTTTCAGCTCGGTAGACATCTTCCTCCGACAGTTCCGCCCCTTGGGCACTCGTTCTTCGTGAAAGGCAGCGTGGTCGTTAGTCGATTCGGTAACGGCGCAGCTTCAACTCGTCGATTTCCACGCCGATCCCCGGAGCGTCCGATGGGGTCAGCGTGCCGGCACGCACAACGAGGGGATGAACCGTCAGGGTGTCAGTGAGAGTCGAGTAGTACTCGAGCTCGGCCGGTTCTCGCGCCAGCGAAGGAAACGCGGATGCGAATGCCAAGGCGGCAGCAGCGCCAATCATGCCGTCCGCCTGGCTTCCGATTAAAGTGCGCGCGCCGAGCGCGACCGCTGCGGCGACGACTTGGGTCGATTCAGTGAAACCCGTCCTCGTGGTTTTGACACTGATGGCACGGGCCTCACCGTCCAGGATCTCGCGCACGGTGGAGTTGAGGTCCGGCGCGCTCTCATCGGCCATGATGGTCGCTGCTGTGTGCACGGCAAACCGGCGCCGACCGATGCGGTCTTCCGCGGGGCTAGGCTCCTCGACCAGGTTCACTCCGACGGCACCGAGTTCGCCCATCAGGGCGATTGCGCTCTCCGCCGTGTACCCATGGTTGGCGTCCACATAGATGTAGGCGTCGTCGCCGACAGCGCGTCGCACCGATGCGACTCGCTCCACGTCGGCGTCGATCCCTGTTCCGACTTTCACCTTGAAGCTCGTGATCCCCCACTGCGAACGTGCGTCACGCGCTTCGACGGCAACTTCTTCTGGGGATCCCATCGACAGGATCCGAGTGACCGGGATGTCGCGCTTCATGCCGCCCAAGAGCCTCCAGGATGGGATACCCAGGAGCTTTCCACGTAGGTCATGCAGGGCGATGTCCGTGGCGCCCCGCGCGGTGTTGTTACCCGCGAGCCACGCCAAGTCCTGCTGGTGGACGTTCACGGCGAACGGGTCGGCGCCGACCAGTGCCGGTTCGATCCATTTCTTCACCGCGGCGACGATGGATTCTTGAGATTCGCCGTACACGAAAGACCTAGACGCCGCTTCGCCGACGCCGACTACCCCTTCATCCGTTCGCACACGGATGAGAACGTGTTCCGCGGCGCGAAGGACTCCCGAGGAAGCTTCGATGGCATGGTGATACCCGATGGTCGTCGGGATCGCCTCGATAGCGGTGATCTTCACCATGAAGCTCCCTCAGTCGTCTTCAGCGCGCAGCGGGGTTACGGCGCGGTCTCGGGTGCCTTGTCAGTGAGCAGAGGCTTACGTGCGGTCTCCCGGATGAAGAACGCGCCAATGAGTGACGGAATGGCGCAGGCGATGATGAGCCACATCGGAGCCATGTCGCTCCCGCTCGCGCTGACCATCCAGGTGGCGACGTACGGCGTCGGTCCCGCGATCAGCGCGGTCGACAGGCCCAGAGCGAGGGCGTATCCGCTGTAGCGGATCGAGGTGGGGAACGTCTCGAGCAGCGGTGCCGACTGGGCGCCGATGGCGGAGCCGTTCATTGTGCCGAGCAGCATGAGTCCGAACACTGCCAGAGCCGCGTTCCCGGACGTCAGGAGCGCGAACGCCGGCCAGGCGAGGACGAGCTGCAAGACGCACAGACCGAACAGGATACGGCGCCGGCCGAGCCGGTCCGACAGCGTTCCAGAGATGGGAATGAAGATGAACGTGAACAGGACGCCGGCGAGGACTGCCATGAGGGACTGCCATGCACCGAAACCTTCGTTGTTCTGCAGGAACGCGGGCATGAACGTCATCAGCATGTAGGCCGGAACGCTGGCGGGCAGGTTGATGAAGGCGGTCCGACCGAGCATCTTCCAGCCCCGTTTGGTGCCGAGCAGTTCACGCAACGGGTTGACCTTCTCGTCGTTCATGGCGGCGAGACGCTCGAAGACAGGCGACTCATCGACCTTCGAACGGATGATGAGCGCGATGATACCCAGCGGGATCGCCATGAGGAACGGAAGACGCCATCCCCACTCATTCATGTCCTCTGCGGGGATCGTGAGTGCGAGCGCCGCCCCGGTGAGCAGGGCGAGGATCTGACCGCTAACAACACCCCAGTGCAGGAAGCTCGTCTGAAGTCCTCGCCGGTCGTTCGGCGCGTACTCCCCCACAAGGGTGGCCGCTCCAGGCATCTCACCCCCTGCCGAGATGCCCTGCAGCAGACGCATCAGCACGAGGAGAATTGGGGCGAAGACGCCGATGGTCTCATAGCCCGGCAGCAGACCGATGACGGCCGTCGAAATGCTCATCAGGATGATGATGGCGACCAGGGCCTTCTTCCGCCCGACGCGGTCTCCGATGGGCCCCCAGATCAGTCCGCCGAGCGGCCGCGCGAAGAACGCGATAGCGAAGACGATGAACGTACTGAGAAGTGCGGCGGTCGGATCATCCGAGGGGAAGAAGACGTGGGATAGGTAGGGAGCCATCGCTCCGTAGATGACGAGTTCGAAGTACTCGATGGCGGAGCCCACGGATGCGGCGAGAGTGACCTTCCGCAGCGTCTTCGGCGTCGTGTTGATGGTCCCCGTCGGCGACACCTTCAGTGTCCCGGTCTTCGTCATCAGGGCGTCGTCGTCCATTATCGCTCTCCATCGAGTCTCAGCGGTTCGGGTACCGGAGGTCGAGATCGACCTCAGCGTGGTTAACAATATCCGACAGTATGGGATTTGTCACACCCGAGTTTCGCCCTCAGATGACGACCTCATTCACCCCAGCCCGCGGACGCATACGACACGAACCCTCACGTCGAAGATATGCCGACTGTGGCCGCGGCCACAGTCGCGTCTTCGGATCAGATTCGAGCCGAGGCCCCGTCGGGCACTCTCGGCAACGTCGCCCGCATCTCCACCAGTTTCTGGGCGAGTTCGTTCAACGCCCGATCCTCGGCCATCAACAGGGGCACCGGGCGGACCGTGTGGACACCGATCCGATCTTCAAAGATCGTCATGCACTGGGTCGCGAGTTTCATCTCTGTCGGGCGACGGGGATCCGCCGACCGGACATGGACGCTCAGGGGCATCGCGCCATCCGCCACGTGGATCAGTAGAGCGTCTACCTCCACAATCTCGCCGATATGGATGGGTCGGTAGAAGTGGATGCCACCGGTGTAGATCGCCGTCGCAGAATTGCTCGACCATCCAGCCGAGCACGCGTATGCGGCGTCATCGATCCAGCGCATGACCGTTCCCCCGTGTGCATTTCCGGCGAAGTTCGCCGAGGTCGGCGGGGCCAGGAACCGGAAGATGGTGCGCGGCGTGGTCCCCTCACCGGAGAAGACGGCGTCTTTCATCTCGCGATGAATCGCCTGACGAAGCGCGACACGTTGACGGGCGTTTTCCTGCAGCGTGCGATCTTCGACGCTTTCCGGGATCCACTCTCGAACCTCGGTCGGCCTGCCTTCGTCGTCGACTGCAACGAAGACCAGCAAGCAGTGCATTGCCGGCACATACTCCCGCGCCCGGGTGTCCGCGCTACTGAGTCGGACGAGCACGTGCATGCTCGTCCGACCAGTGTGAACGATCTGGGCGGACGCTTCGACAAGTTCGCCCGGCCGTATCTGCCGGGTGTAGTGCACGTTCCCGACGTACGCGGTCACGCAGTAGGCGGAGCTCCAACCAACAGCGCAGACGTATCCCGCCTTGTCTATCCACTCGAGGATGCTCCCCGCGGCAACGGCATCGCGCGTGAAGCCCGCATCCTGCGGGGTGGCGACGAATCGCAGAGTCACCTTCCCAGAGTGCTTCCAACCACCCTCGTGCGGTGTCATCGCGCGGGCTGAGCGAACTCAGACGAGTTCGGCGACACGATCCGCGAGGTAGTCCACACCGATGCGAGGACTTGAGAGCACGGGCTTACCCGTCTTCTCCTCCAACACGGCAGCCAATCGTGACATCGACGCCTGAGCGAGAACGATGATGTCAACGTTCTTCGCGAGGTCCACAGCCTGAGCGATGACGGTCTGGTCGTGCGCGTCTCGATCTCCCGCCATCAGGGTCGCGAACGCCCCTTCCGCGAGGCGCTGCTCGACTTGAATGCTTCGTCCGAGCTCGTCGGCGTGCCACTGGATCAGATTCGACGTGGGGGCGAGCGTGGTGGGAACTGTAGCGAGAACACCGATGCGGTCGCCTTCTTGGGCTGCGCGCAGAGCCATGGCTTCGTCGATCTTCACCACCGGCGTGTGAACACTGCGCGCCGCGACGTCGAGCGCAGGACCGAGGGACGAGCAGGCGGAGAAGATGATGTCTGCGCCAGCCTCTTCGGCCGCCTGTGCGAGATGCGTCATCCTCGCCTCGCTCTTGGCCGAGATGCCATTCTCGCGCTGGACGGTTGCCAACACGTCCGAATCCACGAAATGCATCACCTCGGCGTCCGGGATGAGCTCCGCGATGAGGTCATTGATCACCGGCTCCACGGACACGAACACGAAGCTGGTGTGCAAGATTGCGATCTTCTTCGACACGCTGATTCCTCTCAATCGACTTTTCTTGATCATATCCCACAAAGTGGGACTTCGTCGAAGAGAGTTGAACTACACGTTGCCGCTACAACCCGTCGTCCGCGTCGGCGAGACGAGAAGTAATCGTCGCGGCCGCTTCCCTCACCGCCGCGATGGCAACGTCCACTTCCATATCACGCTGGGTCTCGTCCCAGGCAACACCGACGCTGCCGATGGCAGTGCCTTGCGGTGTCAGGATCGGGGCAGCCATGCCGTAGACGCCGGGGTTGAATTCGCCTCTGGTGAGAAGGTAGCCGTCGCGTTTTATCTTGCCGAGCGTCTTGCGGAACTCGCTCCACGACGCCCCCAGCCCCGCCTCCTCGATGGCCTGCGAGTTCTTGGGGTAGATCGCCTTCAACCGGTGATGCGGGAAGTACGCGAGGATCACCTTGGAGACCGCTCCTTGGAACAACGGGCGGCGCTGGCCACGGCTGAACCGGTTCTCAGGACTCTGAGTCGCACGGCTCTCCGCGATGCAGAGCACCGCGTCACGATAGGACGTGCACAAGAGCGCCGAGTGACCGATCTCATCCACAAGCTTCTCGAGGACACCGGTGCTCGCGATAAGCAGGGGGTCGGTCACTCGAATCTGCAGATCCATCTCGATGATCCGCGGTCCGAGGCTGTAGTAGCCGTTACGGACGGCGCCGAGCAGGCCGGCGTCATGAAGAGTCTTGATGTACCGGTAGCCCGTCGAGCGAGAGGTCTCCAGCGCAGCGATGAGTTCGGTAGTGGACCAGACCGGCTCCTCCTCCGTAAACAGCTCGAGGATGTGGAGCATCCGAGAGAGGCTTCCGGCCCCGTCAGATGATTCCGCAACCTCAACATCATTGTCCGTGAGACTTCGACTACTCATGACGGGGCTCGTACCTCTCTTCACGCGGCCCGACCGGGCAACAGCTTTTCACCACCGTTGTGGGATGTGAAGTACAGCTTTGCACAACGTCCACGGAGGACTCCGCCTCTACAACTGGATGTAGACGCTCTTGGTGTAGAGGTAGGTGTCCATGTGCGCGGACGTTCCCTTCGCCCCGTACCCGCTCAGCTTTGTCCCGCTGAAACCGACCATCGGGTCGACGTAGCCGTAGCAGTTGACCCACATGGTGCCGGTGTGCACGCCCTGGACGACTTTCAACGCCGTGGAGATGTTCTCCGACCACACCGCGCCGCCTAGACCGAAGTCGCTGTCGTTTGCGATGGCGATGGCCTCGTCGATGTCGTCGAACGGAAGGATGGATAGCACGGGTCCGAAGATCTCCTCCCGCGCAATCCGCATCGTGTTCGTCACCCCACCGAACACCGTGGGCTGCATGAAGTATCCGCCCGCCTGGTCGGCGAGCCGCTGCCCTCCGTAGAGGAGGTCCGCGCCTTCGGCGAGTCCGACATCAACGTACGACAGCACTGTGTCGAGCTGCGATTCGGAGATGACCGGACCCAATGCGGAGTCCGGATCCAGGCTGTGCCCGACGCGGAGGGTGTCGACGTAGGCGAGAAGCTTCTCGGTGAACTCGTCGACAATGGAGCGCTGCACGAGAACGCGTGTCCCGGCGTAGCAAATCTGCCCCGAGTTCGCGAACACTCCCATCGCGGCGGCGGGAACGGCCTTGTCCAGGTCGGCGTCGGCGCAGATGATGTCGGCGGATTTACCGCCCAGCTCCAACTGCAGCTTCTTGATGTTCGACGTCGATGCTTCGATGATTCGCTGGCCGGTCTCCGTGGAACCGGTGAACGCCACGCGGTCGACGTCGGTGTGCGCGGCGAGTGCCGTGCCGGCTTCACTGCCGCGACCGGTGACGACGTTGACGACGCCGGCGGGCACACCTGCCTCGTGGAGGATTTCCGCGACCCGCAGAACGGAGAGCGATGCGTACTGCGCGGGCTTCAAGACCGTCGTGCACCCGCTCGCCAGCACCGCGCCGATGATCCAGAACTGGCTGTTGAGCGGCCCGTTCCAGGGGATGATTCCTCCGATGACCCCCACCGGCGCTTTGAGGGTCATGGTGGTGACCTGGCCGGGAATGCCGTTCTGAAGCGTCTCGCCAGAGATGTTGAGGGCCTGCGCGGCGAAGAATGACAGCATCCGCATGAGGGCCGGCTTCGAGGACAGGACACGAGAGATCGGTGCACCCATGTCGAGCGACTCAATCTGGGCAAGCTCTTCGAATCGCTCATCCAGCACGCGGGCTACCTTCACCAGCAGCTCCTGACGCTGGTAGGGAGTCCACGTGCTCCACTCCCCCTGAAAAGCTGCCCGGGCCGCTGTGACGGCGCGGTCAATGTCGGCGGCGTTGCCGGACGAGAACGTCGCGAGCGTCTCCCCCGTCGACGGGGCGACCGTGCTCAAGGTCTCACCGGACGACGCAGGAACACGTCCACCGTTGATGAACAGGAAATGCTCGTCCCGAGCCAGGAAGTCCTGGGTGAGCGAGTTCAGAGCGAAACTCTGCTGGGTG
Source organism: Microbacterium sp. ISL-103 (assembly GCF_018613995.1). Lineage (GTDB taxonomy): Bacteria > Actinomycetota > Actinomycetes > Actinomycetales > Microbacteriaceae > Microbacterium. Next base: position 19,510 of record NZ_JAGGPD010000077.1, read on the forward strand.
GTGGTCATGACTTGCCTCTCGGATGTCTCAGTCCTCCGCTTCAATCGAAGAGGAAGACGCCTTTGCCGATCTTTCGCGCGTCGAACAGCTCGTAGGCGTGCTCGGCGTCGCTCAGACGGAATTCATTCGTGAACAGCGACTCGACGTCCAGCCCGCGCTCAGCCACGAACTGCGCGCACTCGTCCTGTTGGGTCTTGCTGAACGTGAGGGAGCCGAGCACTGTCTTGTGTCGGTGGATCAACTCGTCGGTGTCCAGGTCGAAGGAGCCGAACACTCCCACCATGCACGCTGTTCCCCACGGGCGAATCGCCTCCACGGCCTGTTTGCGAACAGCAGAATTCGCACTGCACTCGATGGACTTGTCCGCTCCGGC
>NZ_JAGGPD010000078.1:0-8247 GCF_018613995.1 Microbacterium sp. ISL-103
CCGGGCTGGAACGTCACGGACGCGCTGGTGTGGACGCGTTCCGGCGGGGTGCCGTTCTCCGACAGCGCATGCGACAGAGCCATGCTGAAGCACGAGGCGTGCGCGGCTGCGATCAGCTCCTCCGGAGTGGTGGTGGTGTCGCTGCCCTCGCTGCGGGCCTTCCAGTTGATCGGGAAGGTCCCGAGCTTCGACGAGGAGAAGGCGACGGTGCCCGAGCCCTCTGAGAGGGATCCGGTCCAGGTGGTGGTGGCTTCGCTGGTGACGGGCATGATTCCTCCGGTTCTCGCGCTGCGGGATGTGCGGTCGCGTGTCCGGTCAGCCTATCGACCGGTCGGCCCGGGTGGAACCGCGCTCAGGGCGAGGAGAGCGTACGGCCGAGCACGCCTGCTCGCTGCAGCAGCAGGTAGATCTGGCAGCCCAGGCAGAAAGAGAAGGCGGCGTTGAGGAATGCGGCGATGAAGGCTGCAGCTGTCGCGATGGGCAGGGCCCACGGCACTCCGGCGAGGTGCAGGACGAGGCCGATCGTGACGACGAAGAGCCCGACACCCTGGGCGAAGCGTGGCGGGCGAGGGTCTTCCAGCTCGGTCGGCGGGGTCAGGCGAGGCCGCACGAAGCGACGGAAGACCACGCCCCACGGCGCTGTCTTCGCAGAGAGCACGCTCCACAGGAACAGCAGCGCGATCACGGCAGCGAGAAGGAACCCCGGATCGAACGCCCGCTGGGCGAGGGGCGCAGAGGTGATCGCCCAGGTCTGCCAGCCGGACGAGCTCGCTGTCGAGATGCCGGTCAGTGCGAGAAACGTCGCGACGAGCAGCAGTACCGCGGTGATCGTCGCCGCGAAGCGCGGTCCTCGCGGGTCGATTCCTGGGGGAGGGGTCATCTGTGCTCCGTTCACTGCGCCTCAGAGGGCGGCGATCGCTTCCGTGAGGGCGTGGTGTGGGGGGATCCCGTTGAAGCGCGCGCGAACCGCGCCCGACCTGTCGACCACGAACGTCGTGGGAGTCTGCAGCACCCTGTACCGGGCGGAGAGATCTGGTCGACGGGTGAGGTCGACCTCGATGTGATCCAGACCTTCGTGGTCCGCCGCGACTCCGGTCAGCATCCGACGCACCTGCGGGCATCGTGTGCACATCTCGGTGCTGAACTGCACGAGGGTCGCGCGCGGGCCCAGCTGCGGGGCATCGGCATCGGCGGGGTCGAAACGGAGATGCCCGCCGCCCCGCCGCCGTCCGTCGGCGAGGCGCAGGACGATCCCGACCGTGGCCGCGAGCACGACGAGCGCTCCGGCGACGGCGAGGGCGAGTGCAGGCGACATGGCTCGAGATTACGGCCGTGCGGGGGAGTGAGGGGCGATGTGACGCATCGTGACGGACCGGCTCCATGTCGCCGATGCCGGGTAGTCTGGCTGACATGAGCGCAGCCGTCCCGACGCCGTATGAAGACCTGCTCCGCGACGTGCTGGAGTCCGGCACCCGCAAGTCCGATCGAACCGGAACAGGCACCACCAGCGTGTTCGGGCGGCAGATCCGTTTCGACCTCTCGCAGGGGTTCCCGTTGATCACCACCAAGCGGGTGCACTTCAAGTCGATCGCCTACGAGCTTCTGTGGTTCCTCCGCGGCGACTCGAACGTCCGGTGGCTGCAGGAGAACGGGGTCACCATCTGGGATGAATGGGCTGATGAGTCCGGCGACCTCGGTCCGGTGTACGGAGTGCAATGGCGCTCCTGGCCGACCCCTGACGGCGAGAGCATCGACCAGCTCGCCGAGGTGATCGAGCAGATTCGTCGCACCCCCGATTCTCGCCGGCTGATCGTGTCGGCCTGGAATCCGGCTGACATCCCCGACATGGCTCTCGCCCCCTGCCATGCGCTGTTCCAGTTCTATGTCGCAGACGGCAAGCTCTCCTGCCAGCTCTACCAGCGCAGCGCCGACCTGTTCCTCGGCGTTCCTTTCAACATCGCGTCGTACGCGCTGCTCACACTGATGGTCGCTCAGCAGGTCGGACTCGAGCCCGGCGACTTCGTCTGGACCGGCGGCGACTGCCACATCTACGACAACCACCTCGATCAGGTCCGAGAGCAGCTGAGCCGCGACGCGTTCCCCTATCCCACCGTCCGCCTCGCCCGTACTCCCGAGTCGATCTCCGACTACCGGTACGAGGACTTCGTCGTCGAGGACTACCAGCATCACGCGCCGATCCGTGCGGCGGTGGCGGTATGACCTGGGTCGGACTCATCTGGGCTGAGGCCCAGGGCGGAGTCATCGGCGCCGAGGGCGGCATGCCCTGGAACGTCCCCGAAGATCTCGCGCACTTCAAGTCGACGACCCTCGGAGCGCCGGTGATCATGGGGCGAAAGACGTGGGACTCGCTGCCCGAGCGGTTCCGTCCGCTTCCGGAACGCGAGAACATCGTGATCACGCGTCAGCAGGACTGGGCGGCAGACGGCGCCCGTCGCGCCGCGACGGTGACCGAAGCGGTGCGCGGACAAGAGAGGGTGTGGATCATCGGCGGTGCCGAGATCTTCCGTCTCGTGATCGCCGATGCCGATCGACTCGAGGTCACCGAGCTCGATCTCGAGGTGGCCGGCGATGCTTATGCTCCCTCCAAGAGCGGCTGGCGTCTCGTCGACGAAGGGGAGTGGATGACGTCCCGTTCGGGTGTGCGCTACCGCTTCCTCGGATACGAGCGCTGATGCCCACCGCACTCATCACCGGCGCCAGTGCCGGACTCGGAGCGGAATTCGCGCGCCAGCTCGCCCGGCGTCGGGCCGATCTGATCCTCGTCGCGCGCTCGACAGATGCGCTNNCAGAAGCCACAGATGTCGAGCGGGTCGCCCGACGTCTGCGCGACACCGTCGACCCCGTCGACCTCCTGATCAACAACGCGGGCTTCGGTCTGCCGCTGCAGTTCGCGGACAATGCGATCGATGATGAGGTCCGCCACCTCAGGGTCCACGTCGAGGCGTCGATGCGGCTCATGCATGCCGCGCTGCAGTCGATGCGTGGACGGGGCGGCCGGATCATCAACGTCGCCTCCGTCGCCGGGTTCATCTCGCGCTCGACGTATTCGGCCTGCAAGAGCTGGCTCATCGGATTCAGCCGGTGGGCGAATGCGGAATATGCCCGCGATCGCGTCTCCGTCACCGCGGTGTGCCCGGGCTTCACGCATACATCGTTCCATGAGCGCATGGGGCTCGCACCGGGCCACGAGGGCGTTCCGGCGTTCATGTGGCTCGACGCACGAGACGTGGTTCGCGAGGGTCTCCGTGATGCCGCACGAGGCATGGCGGTGTCGATCCCTTCGCTGCGCTACAAGGCCATCGTCGGTCTCGCAGGTCTGCTCCCGAGCTCGCTCACCTCCGGGGTCGCACGGCGCGGTCGGGTCTGAGCCCAGGCGCTCCGCAGGCTCCTCGACCGGCGGGTCCCTCTGCTCCGTACCGGCGTCGCGGTGCCGCGCGAGGATGTCATCGTGCTCGCCCCGTCTGGGTGAGCGGCATCCGACCAGATACGCTGGGGGCATGACGCACTCGGGCAACCCATTCGGACAGGTTCTCGTCGCGCTCGTCACTCCGATGACGGCGGACGGCGAAGTCGATTGGCCCGCCGTCGAGCAGCACATCGATGACGTCATCACCGCAGGTGCTGACGGCATCGTCGTGACGGGAACGACCGGCGAGACCTCGACCCTGACGGACCCCGAGAAGCTCAAGCTCGTCGAGATCGGAAAGTCGGTCTCCGCCGGTCGGGCGAAGATCATCACCGGCGGCGGATCGAACGAGACCGCGCATGCGATCGAGCTCTACAAGGCCAGCGAGAAGGCCGGCGCCGACGGCATCATGATCGTCACGCCGTACTACAACAAGCCCACGCAGGCCGGCATCCTGACGCACTTCCGTCTCGTCGCAGACGCGACCGATCTGCCGGTGATACTCTACGACATCCCCGGTCGCACCGGCGTGCCGATCAAGTACGAGACGATCCTCAGGCTCGCCAAGCACCCCAACATCCTCGCCGTGAAGGATGCCAAGGGAGATTTCTCCGAGGTGAGTCGGGTGCTCAATCAGACCGACCTCATGTACTTCTCGGGAGACGACGCGAACGTGCTCCCGCATCTCGCCATCGGTGCGACGGGACTCATCGGCGTGACCGCGAACATCACGGCGACCCCGTACCGCACGATCATCGACGCGGTGAACAGGGGCGATCTCGCGACGGCGACCGCGGAGCACAAGCGTCTCGAGCCGCTGGTGCGCGCGGTCATGACGCACGTGCCCGGGACCGTCGCCGCGAAGTACATCCTGCACGGGCTCGGTCGCATCCCGAGCCCCCGAGTGCGGCTGCCCCTCGTCGGCCCGGAAGAGTGGGAGGCCGCCCTCATCGAGGACGAGCTCGACCTCGGGACCGACGTCCCCGGCGCCGACTTCTCCAACTTCCGCCCCGACCGCAACGCGGCCGCGGGCGGTGCCCTGCCGAAAGTGCACGGCACGACCCGCTGAGACCGCACGCGCTGAGGCGCGTCACCATGAACGAACGGACGCGTGGAGTGTCCGACTGAGGAGACAGCATGTCCATCCCGATCGCAGAACCCGCAGCACTCGACGAAGGGTCGCTGCGGGTCACCCCGCTCGGCGGACTCGGCGAGATCGGCCGCAACATGACGATCTTCGAGTTCGACGGCAAGATCCTCATCGTCGACTGCGGCGTGCTCTTCCCTGAGGAGCACCAGCCCGGAGTCGACCTGATCCTGCCGGACTTCGAACCGATCAAGGGTCGCCTCGACGACATCGTCGGTGTCGTCCTGACCCACGGCCATGAGGACCACATCGGCGCCGTTCCCTACCTGCTGCGCCTGAAGAGCGACATCCCCGTGATCGGTTCGGGCCTCACGCTCGCTCTCGTCGAGGCGAAGCTCAAGGAGCATCGCATCAAGGCCTACACGCTGACCGTGAAGGAGGGGCAGCGCGAGAAGGTCGGACCGTTCGATCTCGAGTTCGTCGCGGTGAACCACTCGATCCCTGATGCACTGGCGGTCGCGATCCGCACTCCCGCCGGTCTCGTCCTGGCCACGGGTGACTTCAAGATGGATCAGCTGCCGCTGGACGGCCGGATCACCGACCTGCGTGCGTTCGCCCGTCTGGGCGAAGAGGGGGTCGACCTGTTCCTGGTCGACTCGACCAACGCCGATGTCCCCGGCTTCACTCCCACCGAGCGTTCCATCGGCCCCGTTCTCGACCAGGTGATCGGCAAGGCGCAGCGTCGTGTGATCGTCGCGAGCTTCTCGAGCCACGTGCACCGTGTGCAGCAGGTTCTCGACGCTGCCGCCGCACACGGACGCCGCGTCGCCCTGCTCGGTCGCAGCATGCTGCGCAACATGACGATCGCCGAGGACCTCGGTTACCTGAAGGTGCCGAGCGGTCTGCTGATCGACTACAAGAAGGCTCGAGACCTGCCCGACGACAAGATCGTCTACATGTCCACGGGCTCTCAGGGCGAGCCGATGGCAGTGCTCAGCCGCATGGCGAACCTCGACCATGCCATCGAGCCGGGCCCGGGCGACACCGTGATCCTCGCATCCAGCCTGATCCCCGGAAACGAGAACGCCGTGTACCGCGTGATCGACGGTCTGACCAAGCTCGGCGCGAACGTCGTGCACAAGGCCAACGCCAAGGTGCACGTCTCGGGCCACGCCGCGGCCGGCGAGCTGATCTACTGCTACAACATCCTCAGGCCCAAGAACGTCCTGCCCGTGCACGGGGAGTACCGCCATCTGATCGCCAACGCCAAGCTGGCACAGGAGACCGGGATCGAGGCCGAGCGGACGATCATCGCCTCGAACGGCACCGTGATCGACCTCAAGGACGGCGACGCCCGTGTCGTCGGGCAGCTCGACCTCGGGTTCGTCTACGTCGACGGGTCGACGGTCGGGGAGATCACCGACGCCGATCTGAAGGACCGCCGGATCCTCGCCGAAGAGGGCTTCGTGTCGGTCATCGTCGTGGTCGATGCCGCGACCGGTCGGATCATCTCCGGGCCCGAGATCCACGCGCGGGGTATCGCAGAGGACGACTCCGTGTTCGACGATGTCACCCCGAAGATCATCGCTGCACTGAAGGAAGCGTCCGGCAACGGCGTGCGCGACACCCATGCGCTCTCGCAGGTGATGCGTCGCACGATCGGCCGCTGGGTAAACCAGAAGCTGCGTCGCCGTCCGATGATCGTCCCTCTCGTCATCGAGGCGTGAGCCGGGCGCCACAGCTCGGGCATTCACAGTCCGTGGTCATTCGGCTGTAACGCGTGCGCCGTATGCTCTGTGCATGCCGGACGCCTACTCGATCCGACCCGCCGTGCAGGCCGACGGGAGCTTTCTCGGCGACATGGTCGTCGAGGCGGCCAACTGGCGTGCCGGAGGGGCTCGCCCGCGGCACGAGATCCTGACGGCAGCTGAGCACCGGCGATACGTGTCAGGGTGGATGCGCCCAGCAGACGCGGGGTACGTCGCCGTCGACTCCGAAGGTCAGCCGATCGGAGCGGCCTGGTACCGCATGCTGTCCCAGGCAGATCCGGGCTTCGGGTTCGTCGGAACCGCGGTGCCGGAGCTGATCATCGGCGTGCAGCCGATCTGGCGCGCTCACGGAGTCGGCCGCGCGCTGCTGCGGAGACTGGTCGTGTCTGCACGCGAGCAGGGACACTCGCGTCTCAGCCTCAGCGTCGAGAACGACAACTTCGCGCGAACCCTCTACCGATCCGAGGGTTTCGTCGTCGTCGACGCAGGACCGACACGCGTCACCATGGTGCATCGGATGCCGTGAGACCTGCATGTCGCCGCCCTCGGAAGGCGCCGGAATGCCGCGTCATTACGGGCTTTGTCGGCCTCTGGTCGTAACGTGAGAGCATGGCCAGGAGTTCCACGAAGTCAGCGCGCGCGTCCGAGAGCGCCACGCCTCGCCCGAAGAGGCAGGCTGCTGCGAAGACCCAGGCAGCGCCCAAGAAGTACATCGACGAGCTCGATCGGCCACCGGTCGCGGTGCGTGCATGGGTCGGCCTCGCTCACGGCGTGGGCGGACTCTTCCGCGCGTTCGGTCCCGAGACCCTCGAGAAAGACGATCGGCGCGACGGATTCCCCTTCCTCCTCGTTCTGCTGGCGATCGCGGGCGCCGTCAACGAGTGGTTCTTCATCGGCAACGAGGTCGCCTCGAACATCAGCGCCTACTCGGTGGGCCTTCTCGTCGGCCGGGTCGCGTTCGTCATGCCCGTGCTGCTTCTCCTTCTCGCAGGGTGGTTGTTCCGTCATCCGTCGTCCGTGCATGACAACGGGCGCATCGGCATCGGCTTCGGGCTGTTCGTGCTCACCCTCGCGGGCTTCTGCCACATCGCCGCCGGCCGCGTCGATTCGGCCGGAGCGCTCGTGCGTGCGCAGCCCCGAGACGGCATGCCCGCTCTCAGTGAGGCCGGCGGACTGTTCGGGTGGATGATCGGGGAGCCGCTCTCGTATCTGACCCCTGTGGGCGCGTACATCGTGCTCGCGCTGCTGGCCGGTCTCAGCATCCTGATCCTCACCAAGACTCCGCCGAACCGCATCGGACAGCGTCTCGGCGATCTCTACGCCTGGATGTTCGACGCGGAGCGCGTCGAGAAGCCGGCGAAGGATGCCGCGGTGATCGACGAGTCCGACAAGGTCGACGACCCCGATGTGCTGCCCTGGTGGCGTCGCAACAAGACGGGTCGCGAGGAAGACCCGGACGAGGGAACCCTCGGCTCCGACGACATCACTGCACTTCTGACGACTTCCGACCCCACGCCCGCGTATGACCAGGCGGTCGTGGTGGAAGACCCGTACGACGCTGCGACCGAGGTGCTCTCGGACGTTCGCTCGGTGACCGAGTCGCTGGCGGGCCAGCAGACCACGGCGCTGCTGGATGACGAGTCCGACACGGGCGAGATGCCCGAGCTTCCGGGCCTCGACGGTTTCGGCACCGCAGGGCCGGGGGAGCGGGGGCCGCAGGCGCCGGTCGCTCCGTACGTGCTTCCCTCGCCCGGGCTCCTGGTCGAAGGGCCACCGCCCGTCGCGCGTTCCGAGGCCACAGACAAGGTGATCGAGCAGATCACGAGTGTGCTGACCCAGTTCAAGGTCGATGCGAAGGTCACCGGGTTCTCGCGCGGCCCCACAGTCACGCAGTACGAGGTCGAAGTCGGTCACGGCGTCAAGGTCGAGAAGATCCTCCAGCTGAGCAACAACTTCGCGTACGC
>NZ_JAGGPD010000078.1:8262-16777 GCF_018613995.1 Microbacterium sp. ISL-103
GATGGTCGCACTCGGCGACGTGCTCCGGTCGCCGGCGGCGCACAAGAGCACGCATCCGATGACGATCGGCGTGGGCAAGGACGTCGGCGGCAACATCGTGATCGCCAACCTCGCCAAGATGCCTCACCTGCTCGTGGCAGGCTCGACCGGTTCGGGTAAGTCGAGTTTCGTGAACTCCATGATCACGAGCCTCCTGATGCGCGCCAGGCCCATGGACGTCCGCATGGTGCTCATCGACCCGAAGCGTGTGGAACTCACCAGCTATGCGGGTGTGCCCCACCTCATCACCCCGATCATCACGAACCCGAAGAAGGCGGCCGAGGCGCTGCAGTGGGTCGTGAAGGAGATGGACATGCGGTACGACGACATCGCGTCGTTCGGATTCCGCCACATCGATGACTTCAACCGAGCCGTCAGGGCAGGCGAGGTCGAGCTCCCGGTGGGAAGCGAGCGCGTGCTCAAGCCGTACCCCTACCTTCTTGTCGTCGTCGATGAGCTCGCCGACCTCATGATGGTCGCGCCTCGCGACGTCGAGGACTCGATCGTCCGCATCACCCAACTGGCACGAGCGTCGGGCATCCACCTCGTCCTCGCCACCCAGCGGCCGAGCGTCGATGTCGTGACCGGTCTCATCAAGGCCAACGTCCCATCCAGGCTCGCGTTCGCGGTGACCAGCGTCACGGACAGCCGAGTGATTCTCGACAGTCCTGGTGCAGACAAGCTGATCGGCCAGGGTGATGCGCTCTTCTCGCCGATGGGTTCTTCCAAGCCGTTCCGTCTTCAGGGCGCGTGGGTCGATGAGAAGGAGATCGACGCGGTCGTCAAGCACGTCACGCGTCAGGCTCGTCCTGACTACCGCGCTGACGTGCAGGAGGCGCTGGAGCCCACCAAGAAGAAGGAAGTCGATGAGGACATCGGCGACGACCTCGAGCTCCTGCTCGCGGCCGCCGAGCTCATCGTGTCGTCTCAGTTCGGATCGACGTCGATGCTCCAGCGCAAGCTGCGAGTCGGCTTCGCGAAGGCCGGTCGACTGATGGACCTCCTCGAATCACGCGAGATCGTCGGGCCGTCCGAGGGGTCGAAGGCGCGAGATGTGCTGGCGACGGCCGAGCAGCTGCCGCAGGTGATGGCAAAGCTGCGCGGCGACGATGTTCCGCCGAAGCCTGCGGCTCCCACGTTGCCCGCGGCGTCGTCGACGGCCGCCGGAGTCCCGCACGACCCTGTCGAGGCGCAGTTCCAGGGGTTGCCCGTGGTCGAGGCTGAAGATGACGGCGACGAAGACGCATGGGGATTGACGGGGCGCGACTGATGACGATCCCTCGCCAGCTGCCCAATGCGATCACGATCGCTCGCATCCCCCTCGCCGTCGTCTTCTTCATCCTGCTTCTGATCGGTGGCACGTACGGGCTGTCCGACATCGTCGTGCGCTGGGTCTCCGCGATCCTGTTCATCGTCGCGATCTCCACCGACTGGGTCGACGGATACCTCGCGCGGCGCTACGACATCGTCAGCGACTTCGGAAAGCTCTGGGATCCGATCGCCGACAAGCTCCTCACCGGTGCCGGTTTCATCGGTCCCGCCGTCCTCGGCGAACTCAACTGGTGGCTGGTCATCATCATCCTGATCCGCGAGTGGGGCATCACCGTCCATCGGCTCATGGTCGCGAAGGAGCATGTCGTCGCGGCTGCCTGGATGGGCAAGGTGAAGACAGCTGTGCAAGCCGTCGCCCTCGGGTGGGCCCTGCTGCCGCTCCACGTCCTCATCGGACTGGAGGTATGGGTGATCGTGACCGCCGTGCTGATGATCATCGTGCTGATCCTCACGGTGGCGAGCGGAATCGACTACATCGTCGCCCAGGTGCGAGGCTCGCGGCAGTCGTCGTGACCGCCGCGGTCGAGGCTCTCGCAGCGCTCAGAGCCAGGGGGTGGAGCCTCGGGGTCGCGGAATCCCTGACCGGGGGAGCACTCGCGGCGGAGATCGTCTCGGTGCCGGGCGCGTCCACGGTCCTGTGGGGCGCCGTCGTCGCGTACGCGACGCCCGTGAAGCACACGCTCCTCGGGGTCGATGACGAACTGCTCCGAGCGCACGGGCCGGTTCACGCGGAGGTCGCGCTGCAGATGGCGGACGGTGTGCGACGAGCAGTTCAGGTACACGGCAGCGCGGCGGATGTCGGCGTGTCCACCACAGGCATCGCCGGGCCGGACTCTCCAGACGGTCAGCCCGTCGGCACCGTGCACATCGCTGTCGTGACGCCGACCTCGTCGACGCAGGAGGTCTTCGTGTTCGAAGGCGACCGCACGTCGATCCGGGCCGGGGCCGTGCACGCGGCTCTCGCGATGCTGACCCGGATGAGCCGGGAATAGACGACACGTGAGTTCCGTTATCTCCGATGTGCTCACACCGAAACCACAGCGTGCGAAGGTAGATTTTGTGAAGTTCGGTAGGACTAGACTGGCGGTCTCATCGAGGGAGACCTCGATAGATCGATCTGGGAGGAGGTTCCGATGATTCTTGTACGACAGGAAATCGGCGATGTGCTGAGGGACTTCCGTCTGCAGAAGGGGCGCACGCTCCGGCAGGTCGCGAGCAAGGCTTCTGTCGCTCTCGGTTACCTCAGTGAGGTCGAGCGTGGTCAGAAGGAAGCATCCAGCGAGATCCTCGCCTCCGTGGCCGATGCGCTCGATGTGCCCATCTCGACGATCATGCGCGAGGTCGGCGACCGCATCTCCGTGCTCGAAGGCATCCAGGTCTTTCCTGACGTGGTGCCCGACGATCTGGTCGCATCGGTCGAGCCTGAACTCTCGCTCCGCTGAGCGTTCTCCACAGCGTCTCTCATGCGCCGCAGTGAATTCCTCCGCGCCGTCGATGCCGAATTCGGCGGTCGCGGATCGTCTCTGGTCAGTGATCTCGTCCTGACCCAACTCGCGGGGCGAACGGCCGATGAGGCGCTCGATGCAGGCGTCCCGCCCAGAGACATCTGGCTCGCCCTGTGCGCTGAGACCGACGTCCCCCTCGAACGACGGCACGGCGCGGGGCGTATCGAGCCGCGCAGGCGATGACCGCCTGAGGCGTCAGATACTTTCGGCATCTCGACACGCCGAGATCGGCGTGTTGTCGAAGATGTGTTCGAAACGAGCGTAGTGTTCTGCACAAGTGGTTCGCGGATCTCGCTCTCCCCGTTTCGCGGTGCTGACGACGCAATGTCGGTGGTGCCTCGTACGGTGAAAGCAAGCCGAAGAGCCATACGCCTTGTCGGAGAGTTCCGCCCAGCCGGGAGGACCGCGACAGCCTACAGGCGGCACCACGCGAGCATAAGGAGCACGACATGCCATCACCCGCTGACCGCGAGAAGTCCCTCGAGACAGCACTCGCCCAGATCGATCGCCAGTTCGGAAAGGGCTCGGTCATGCGGCTGGGCAGCGATGAGCGTGCACCTGTCGCGGTCATCCCGACCGGCTCCATCGCCCTCGACGTCGCACTCGGCGTCGGCGGCCTCCCGCGTGGTCGTATCGTCGAGATCTACGGCCCTGAATCCTCGGGTAAGACGACTCTCACGCTGCATGCGATCGCGAACGCTCAGCGCGCCGGCGGCATCGCCGCATTCATCGATGCCGAGCACGCTCTCGACCCCGACTACGCGGCGAAGCTCGGTGTCGACATCGACGCGCTTCTCGTGTCTCAGCCCGACACCGGTGAGCAGGCGCTCGAGATCGCCGACATGCTCGTGCGCTCCGGCGCGATCGACCTGATCGTGATCGACTCGGTGGCGGCGCTCGTTCCTCGTGCCGAGATCGAGGGTGAGATGGGTGACTCCCACGTCGGCCTGCAGGCTCGACTGATGTCGCAGGCCCTGCGAAAGCTCACCGGTGGGCTCAACCAGACGAACACGACGATGATCTTCATCAACCAGCTGCGCGAGAAGATCGGCGTGTTCTTCGGATCGCCCGAGACCACCGCTGGTGGAAAGGCGCTGAAGTTCTACGCCTCCGTGCGTATGGACATCCGTCGTATCGAGACTCTCAAAGACGGTACAGATGCGGTCGGAAACCGCACCCGAGTCAAGGTCGTCAAGAACAAGATGGCGCCGCCGTTCAAGCAGGCGGAGTTCGACATCCTCTACGGTGTCGGCATCTCTCGCGAAGGCAGCCTGATCGACTTCGGCGTCGAGCATGGCATCGTGAAGAAGTCCGGCTCCTGGTACACCTACGACGGTGACCAGCTCGGACAGGGTAAGGAGAACGCTCGGACGTTCCTCCTCAAGAACCCCGACGTCGCGTTGGCCATCGAGACGCAGATCAAGCAGAAGCTCGGCATCGGCGGTGCTGGTGAGGCACCCGCAGACGAGCTCGCCGAGCGTCGTCCCGCGTGACCATGACGGTTCGAGGTTGTTCGGCAACCGGAGCGAACCATGAGTGATGGCGGGGGCGAGTCGGACCAGCTCGCCCCCATCATCCCGTTGTTCGGTGGTTCGTCCTCTCGGCAGAAGCCGATCGAGGAGAAGACCCCTCGGAGCGAGACTCCATCGTCAGGTCGGGCCGATGACCCTGCGGTCTGGCGATCGACATGGATCGACGGCGCGGCGACGGAGGATGCGAATCCTGTCACGGCACTGACACCGCGCGGGCCGAGCGATCGACACCCGGCTCGCGGCACGGCAGCGCGACCGGCCTCGCGACTCCGCGCCCTGCAGCCTCATGAGCCGCAGCAGAGCGGGGGAGGATCAGACCCTGATCAGCTGCGCGAGGCCGCGGAAGAGCTTCTCGTGCGTAAGCTGCGAACCCGGTCGCTGTCGATCTCCGAGGCACGGCTGGTACTGAGGGGTTACGAGCACAATGCCGAGAAGCTGGATGCCGGCAGCATCGACGATGTACTCGACGACTTCTGTCGGCGCGGGTATCTCGACGACGCGATCCTTGCAGGGCAGCTGGTGACCTCGGGCGTCGAACGCAAGGGGCAGGGCCGGATCGCTCTCTCTCGAGCGCTGTCCCAGCGTGGTATCCCGCGTGACGTGATCGACGCAGCGCTCGGTGAGCTGCCCGATGACGACGCCGAACGTGCGCTGGAGTACGCACGAACGAAGGCTCGCGGCATGTCGCGCCTCGACGGCGATACGGCGCTGCGTCGTCTCGTCGGGCAGCTGTCTCGTCGCGGTTACAACGGATCCGTGGCGATGACCGCTGCGAAGACAGCTCTCGCCGAGGCCTCCTTCGGCCGGCCGCCCACGGGCGTTCGTTTCGTCGATTCCGACTGAGGGATGCGGATGCGTCTCCTCTGTGTTCGAGCGCGTCCCGCGCGCTCATACCGCCTGGGGGCGCTCGTAGAATAGGGAGATCATGACTATCCCGCGCAGTGAACCGACGGTCATCAGCTCGTCGTCGGCAGCATTCGACATCGACGGGCGGCAGCGTTCGTACGAGGTGCGCACCTTCGGGTGCCAGATGAACGTCCACGATTCCGAGCGGCTCTCGGGTTCGCTCGAGAGTGCGGGATACATCCGCGCCTCCGCCGGCGACGAAGCGGATGTCGTGATCATCAACACCTGCGCCGTTCGCGACAACGCCTCAGGCAAGCTCTACGGCACGCTGGGGCAACTCGCCGCGGTGAAGCGGCGCAAGGACGGAATGCAGATCGCCGTCGGCGGCTGTCTCGCTCAGATGGACAAGCAGGCCGTGCTCGACAAGGCGCCATGGGTCGATGTGGTCTTCGGAACCCACAACATGGGATCCCTTCCCGGTCTGCTCGAGCGGGCGCGTCACAACGGTGACGCCGAGCTCGAGATCCTCGAGTCGCTCGAGGTGTTCCCCTCCACGCTTCCGACCAAGCGCGACTCCGCCCATAGCGGATGGGTGTCGATCTCGGTCGGCTGCAACAACACCTGCACGTTCTGCATCGTGCCCAGCCTTCGTGGCAAAGAGAAGGATCGCCGCCCGGGTGACATCCTCAACGAGATCCGGCTGCTCGTCGACGACGGGGCGATCGAGGTCACGCTGCTCGGTCAGAACGTGAACTCGTACGGCGTGGAGTTCGGGGATCGTCACGCGTTCGGAAAGCTGCTGCGCGCCACAGGCGAGATCGGCGGACTGGAGCGCGTCCGGTTCACGAGCCCGCACCCCGCCGCCTTCACCGACGACGTGATCGACGCGATGGCCGAGACGCCCAACGTCATGCCGCAGCTCCACATGCCGCTCCAATCCGGCAGCGATCGGATACTCAAGGCGATGCGTCGCTCGTACCGGAGTGAGCGATTCCTCGGAATCCTCGACCGAGTCCGGGAGCGCATGCCGCACGCCGCGATCACCACCGACATCATCGTCGGCTTCCCCGGCGAGACCGACGAGGACTTCGAAGACACGATGCGCGTCGTCGAGCAGGCCCGCTTCTCGAGCGCGTTCACCTTCCAGTACTCGATCCGCGAGGGAACCCCGGCGGCGACGATGGAAGACCAGGTGCCGAAAGCCGTGGTGCAGGAGCGGTACAACCGTCTCATCGCCCTTCAGGAGCGCATCTCCCTCGAAGAGAATCAGAAGCAGGTCGGCCGTGCGGTCGAGGTCCTCGTCTCGATGGGTGAGGGGAAGAAGGACGCCGAGACGCACCGACTCACCGGACGTGCGGAAGACAACCGCCTCGTCCATTTCGAGGTGACGCCCGGTTCGGCCGTCCCTCGCCCGGGTGACGTCGTGTCCGTGATCATCACTCACGCGGCTCCCTTCCATCTGCTCGCCGATGACCCCAGCGGTGCGCCACTGCGAATTCGGCGCACTCGTGGCGGAGACGCATGGGATCGCGGGCAGGCGGATTCCTGTGCCGTCCCGGCCACCGGCGGCGACGGGGGTCCTCGTGCCGTGTCCCTCGGGCTCCCGACGTTGCGTATCGGCGTGTGACCGGCCGGGCCTCATCCGCTCCGGCCGAGGCGAAGCGCCTCTGGGCGGTCGTCGGAGCGACGGGCACCGGGAAGAGCGACCTCGCTCTCGACCTCGCCGAGGGCCTTCGCCAGCGTGGCAATCCCGCCGAGATCGTCAACGTCGACGCGATGCAGCTGTATCGCGGTATGGACATCGGCACTGCCAAGCTCCCGATCGACGAGCGCCGAGGCATCCCGCATCATCTCTTCGATGTCCGGGAGGTGGATCAGGAGGCGGCTGTCGCCTGGTATCAGCCTCTGGCACGCACTGCGATCACCGACATCCATCGGCGCGGCGGAGATGCGATCCTCGTGGGCGGTTCGGGGCTCTACGTGTCGAGCGTCATCTTCGACTTCAACTTCCCCCCGCGTGATCCGGTGATCCGCGAGCGTCTCGAGCGCGAGCTCGAGACAGACGGGGTCGCCGCGATGCTCGAACGTCTCCGCGCGCACGATCCCGCCACAGCGGATCGGGTGGACCCCCAGAACGGCAGACGGGTCATTAGGGCGCTCGAAGTCCTCGAGCAGGGGAGCGCCACCCACGGTGCCGCACTTCCTGACAAGCCGACTCTGTGGCAGGCCGACACACGGATGATCGGGATTCACGTCGATCGGGCGGTGCTCGTGGAACGACTGGACGCGCGAGTCGAACGGATGTGGCGGTCGGGTCTTGTCGAAGAGGTGAGGGTGCTCCGCGAGCACGGCCTCGAGCGGGGAACCACCGCGCAACGTGCCATCGGCTACGCGCAGGCTCTGGGACAGCTCGACGGCCGGCTGAGCGAGGCTGAGGCCGTCGCCGAGACGCAGGCGCTCACCCGTCGCTATGCGCGCCGTCAGGTGTCGTGGTTCAAGCGCTATCCGGGGCTCACCTGGCACGATGCGCCCGTCGACGCCACCACTCTGCTCGACGTGTGAGCGCGGCGTCCGAGGTCTGATCACGGTGCCCGAACCGTGCGCCTGCGAATGTCGGAAGTCGATGGGATCCTCGGTTCATGGCCACTCACTTCTATACCGCAAGCAGTATCGACGGGTTCATCGCGACCGAGGAGCATTCCCTCGATTGGCTCCTCACACAGGACATCGACGAAGACGGACCCATGGCGTACGGGGCATTCGAGAAGACGATCGGCGCGCTGGCCATGGGCGCGAGCACCTTCGAGTGGGTCATGCGCCACGATGACGGGCGATGGGGATACGCCCAGCCGACCTGGGTTCTCACCCACCGCACGCTCGAGACGCCGCACGGCGCCGACATCCGCATCGCTGAGGGCGATGTGACGACCGTCCACGCCGAGATGGTCGAGGCCGCAGGCGGCAAGGATCTGTGGATCGTCGGCGGAGGCGATCTTGCCGGCCAGTTCGCCGACGCAGGTCTGCTCGACGAAGTCTGGGTGCAGTATGCGCCGGTGACGCTCGGATCGGGAGCCCCGCTACTTCCTCGAGCGCTGGACCTCGAACTCCTCGACGTCGCACGCAACAGGAACTTCGTGTGCGCCAGATACCGCGTGCTCCGAGGATCATCGCGCTGATCCTAGACTCGAAGTCATGAGCTGGACGATACGGGCATTCGAGCGTGCCGACACAGAATCCGTCGTCCCCCTCTGGACCGCAGCC
>NZ_JAGGPD010000079.1 GCF_018613995.1 Microbacterium sp. ISL-103
GGATGTCGATCGGATGCACGCGGGTGCGCACGGCCACGAGTGCGGTCGCCCGCAGGCCCCGCCCGCGAGCGCCGGCGAGGCGTCGCGCATCGGCACCGCGGACCCGACGGATCTCGGCGAGGTCGAACTCCCAGATGCCCCGGCCCGTGGCCGCGACGAACAGGCGGTCGTCGAACCAGGCGAGACCCCCGGCGTGGATCGCCGCCGGCTGCAGCTCGCCGTCCTCTTCGACCGCGAGCAGCACGTCGAGGTGGCGGGAGCGGTCGAGGTCGACGAAGGCCACCCGCGATGCGAGGTGATGCCCGTCGAGCTGCTGACGGAACCAGCTCACGGCGAGAGTGCGCCTGCCGTGCCAGAGACCCAGGTCGATGCCCTGCGGGTACCAGCGGCGTGTCCACGTGCGTGCGCTCAGCCACCGCAGGTCTACCGTGGTGCGACGCTTCTGCCGCACGGGGCGCCAGGTGGTACCGAAGGGCCAGAGCATGCACCCATCGTCGCCGATCGGGCAGTGAGGTGCGAATCCGGCCCGGCCGGCGTCCCGCCGCCACCGTGACCGCGTCGCACCGCGTCACCGTGCGTTCACCCGCAGGTCCCCGATCGGCAACGAAGTGCTGAGACCATGCCGAGACCGTCGACCCGGGGAGTTCTGTGCGCACACCGCTCGTCACCGTCATCCTGCCCGCCAAAGACGCCGGGGCGTACATCGGCACCACGCTCGAGACTCTGACGCGGCAGTTCGACGACCCGTCTGCGCTCAAGCTGGTGGCCATCGACGACGGGTCCCGCGATGACACCGGCATCCTGATGCGTCGTTACGCCGAGCGCTTCCCGCACGCCGAAGTGATCGTCAACGCGCGGCCGCACGGACTCGCGAGCGCGCGCAACCAGGGCCTCGCGCACGTCGAGGGAGAGGCGTTCTGCTTTCTCGACGGAGACGACTGGATGCAGCCGCAGCGGCTCTCGGTGCTCGCCCGGCGGCTGCGCGAACTGGACTGCGACATGATCCGCACCGATCACGTCACGGTGAAGGGCGGGCTGCGCACCCTCGTTCAGGCGCCGTACCCGTGGCGGGAGGCCGTCGCCTCACCGCGCGCGGCGATCCTGCCCGAGAACGAGCCGACGATGGTCGACTACCCGTTCGCATGGGCGGGCATCCTGCATCGCCGCCTGATCGACGACGGCCTCGCGCAGTTCACCCCCGGCCTCTTCACCGCCGAAGACCGACCGTGGATCTGGCGGCTGCACCTGCACGCGCGGTCGTTCGCCGTGGTCGACGCCCCGGCGCTGCTCTATCGGCGAGGGGTGACGACGTCGCTCACGCAGGTGCGGGATCGTCGCCAGCTCGACTTCGTGCGAGCGATGGGCGAGGTGCTCGACATCGTCGCCGCGGATGCCGAGGCCGACCGGTTCCTGCCGAAGGCGGTGTGGACCGTGCTGGCGCTGAGCTCCCGGCACCTCGTGCGTGCACGACGGATGGCCCCCGCCCTGCGTGCCGAGATGCGCGCGGGAATCCGTGGTCTTCTCGCACGGCTGCCGGAGGAGGAGGCGTCGTCCGTGCTGGCGCGTCTCGACGGGCCTCGGCGACGGGTGCCCGCTCCGC